>JAQUNS010000011.1 GCA_028717465.1 Candidatus Omnitrophota bacterium | reverse complement strand
TGAGCTTTCCCTGCAATGTAATGGCTGAATTAAAAATGGTCCGGATGGAAAACAATAAACCCAGCGTATAACTGGTAATCAACAAAGGATGAAATAAAATAGAAAAGAACCAGGCAAATTTTCTTTCTCCGCTTTCAGTAACAAGCCCTAAAACAAAATCCCTGTTTAATGCTGCAGCATCTGAAGGAGAGATATCATGAGCCACCACTATAGATTTTTCATGCAAATCTTTTATATGCGATACATCTCTGCCCATAAGGTTTTTAAGGACCCGCTTGCCGAAATCGTTTATATCCTGAGCCCGCTCTTTAAGATAAGGGTCGTCGAGTTTGGCTAAAGCTTTTTTGTATTTCTTAAGCACATCAAAAAAAACAAACTCTACTCCGCAAAGTTCTTTTCTAAGCCTCTCTACGATCTCTTCCAGTAAAACCCTGTCCTCAAGCAGCATAAGCTGCACATCAAATATATCGGCATAATTAGAGCCTATTTCTTTAGCCATTTTATTCTGAATATCCAGAATTTCTTTTTTAGTTTTCAAAAGAGCATGCTCCAAATTTTTAATCTCTTCACTTAAATCAGATTCTTTGATGGCTCGCTTATCTACTTTAGATATATCGTCGGATATTACATAGGCTTTGCCTATCCCTATGCCTGGAGATGCCGGAATACCTTTTAATAATATCTCTCTTTCAAACATATTTTCTTGTTAGGACTTCTTCTAAGAGCTGGATTGCCTCATCAGCGTCTTCTCCTTCAACTTCAAGAACTATTTCGTCTCCACATTCTACACCCAGCGTTAATATATTTAAAATGGATTTTCCGCTAACTTCAGAATCTGCTTTTTTAACGGTTACTTTAGAAGAAAATTTATTGGCTGTCTCGACAAATATAGCAGCTGGCCTGGCGTGCAAGCCCTGCTTTGATACAACGGTTAATCTTTTAACATACTTCATATTTTGTCTATATCTATTGTAAAACTGATATCCGTAAAGCTGTTATTTACCGGCCAGACAAAGTGTAAAGACAGGCCCTGATAAGTCCTCTGTATGCCCGACTCTGAATCTGAGACTGTCTCTATAGGATAGGCAAGAAAATGAATCTCTCTGGAAAAAGAGAACTTGTATTTTAATCTAAACCACTCATCCTCTAAATTAATCTCGGTTACGGATTTAAAATCTTTATCTTTCATAGCCGCGGAAGAATACAAGAGCAGATTAAACTCGGAATCAAATACAACATGCTCTTTGAAATTGCTCTTTAATTCATAGCGAAAACCGAGTATGTTATCTTTCACCAACAGGCTTTTTGTTAAAGAGAGCTCTGGAGTTTTTACGGTCTGGGTTATTTTATTTTTGCTCACCCTGGCTTTGTAGGGCTTCTCCCAGAGCTGGGAAATATCATTAATAGAGTTTCTTATAATGGCCTGAGAGTCCAAGTCCCGCTGGAAATATATATGGTCTATCCAGGCAGCCTTGCGATAATAATCGTAGACAAGGGCACTTTTAAGATCTTCTAAATTCTGGCTTTGAATATCATGTATGCTTACTGGCCCAGAATTACAGGATGGCAAACAATTAACGGCTAATGAGTCCAGAACCTTTTTATGGTACTTTTCCGGCCTCCTGGCCAAGGTGTTTAATATATTCATACAGCTTGGCTTATAATCTATTTCTGTAATCATTCCTCCTGAGTGAGGAGCAATATAAATGTTATAGATCTCATCTTTAAAAATTAACTCTTTATTTCCATCTAAATCAAAATCTTTCAGTTCATAGTGAGGGAGAATGGTTTTTGCATAGCTATCGAACTGGTTTTCGGATTCAATCAAATACTTGTAAGCGACATATCTTAAGTGAGTTAGGTACAACCCGCCGTAAACTCCATGCCAGTATACGTCATTACTCTGAGATTTATATATAGCTATTTGAGCTGCCTCCAATTGCTTTTTTGCTGCGTCTTTATGCTCTGAAATGCCGGCGCTAACTACAAGCATTCTCTTTTGAAGATGGTTGCTCTCAGGATACTTAACTAAGAAACTTTTAAACATATTATCAGACCATTCCATCATCTCCGGATAACTACCGCAGGGCAGATCAACGCGGGCAGTAGGAGAACGGTGCTGTACTATATCTTGAAAATGGACTGTTTTAAGCCAGTTTTTGTTTTCAGAAAGAACTTGAAAAAAATTAAAAAACCATTTTTTCTCATATACCCACTCATAGGTATGTGGCCAAAAACCGAACTTTTCCAAATCATCGGCAAAAGAAATTGCTCCTATGGACTGATGCTTTTGGGATAAAAGATAGCCTACTGTTTCGTTGGGCAATTTAAACGGCATAGAGTACCTCAAGAATTTAGACCCGCCAAATACCGCTATTTCACTTGAATTATGCTGGGCCATATAATAGCCGTCTAATTTTTCTGGATCCATGCCTGCTCTTTTAAAATGTTCATCGTCTACTAATATAAATTTAAGTCCGGTCTCTTGAACCGCTTTGATTAATTCCGGTTCCCAAACTCGTTCGGTAAGCCAGAGACCCTGGGGTTTAAATCCAAAAAACTTTTTCATTTTATCGATGTGCATAAGAATCTGGCCTTTTTTATCACGGTCGGAAATCAAAGCCAGAATAGGCTCATAATATCCCGCGGTCAAAATTTCAAGCTGCCCTTTTCTGACAAGATTACTTATAAATTCTATAAAATCGGCCTGATTTTTAACGGCCCAGTCTAAAAGACTCCCGCTAATATGGAAAGAAATCTTGATTTCAGGAAATTCATGCAGGGTGCGGAAAAACGGCCAGTAAGACTTCTTAAAGGATTGAGAAAAAACATCATCAAAATTATCGACCGGCTGGTGGGCATGCACAGCCATGCTTAAATAGATATTGTTTTTGTCTAAAACCATTTCCCTTTGCCTTTATCCAGTCCCATGACTTCTAAAATCAGCTCTGCAAGCTTAAAGGGATTGTGCCTGACCACATCCCCTAGATCGGCTAAATCGCGCACAATGGCTCTGATGCCAAGCTTTTCAACTTTAATAATATCCGGCTCGACTACAGAGGACTGCTCTTGTTTATATCTGCTCAAAAGGGCTTCCGAAATAAAAGATAGATTAACAATGCAGTACTGGAACAGGCCAGGCGAAGAATGATCTAAAAGAGCTTTGATGTGATCAAAGACGCTGTAACCATCGGTCTCTCCATTCTGAGTCATTATATTGCAAACATAGATTTTAGTTGCATTAGACCTATTTATTGCCTCTGACATGCCCGGAACAAGAAGATTCGGAATTATGCTGGTGTATAGGCTCCCGGGCCCGAAAACTATGACTTCGGCACTGTTTATAGCCTCTATAGCTTCATAAGCGGGTTCGCAATTGGAAGGCTCCAAGCGAACATTTTTGATCTTTAGCTTGGCTTGGGGTATCTTGGACTCACCAACTGTCTCTTTGCCATTGATATGTTCTGCGATAAGCTGAACTTTAGCCGTCGTAGCTGGTATCACCCTGCCTTTTATAGCCAGAACCTTAGATGACTCTTTTATGGCTTTTTCAAAATCTCCGGTTATTTGAGAGAGAGCGGTAATAAAAAGATTTCCGAAACTATGGCCTTTTAAATCTCCTTCTGCTTCAAACCGGTATTGGAACAGTTCTCTCATAAGAGGCTGGGCATCGGCTAAAGCAACAAGACAGTTTCTGATATCGCCCGGAGGAAGAGTGTTAAAATCCCTGCGCAGCCTGCCTGATGAACCACCGTCATCAGCAACGGTAACAATAGCAGTGGTATTGGCAGTTATATTTTTTAGCCCCTGCAGCAGAGTAGACAATCCGGTGCCGCCGCCAATAGCAACGATATTGGGGCCTTTGCCTAATCTTTTCTTTTCTAAAAAAACTTCCAAGAGTTCCTTAGACCGTTCCGGATATATGACATTTACTACAGAAGTCACTAGTTCTCTTATGCCAATTATTATTGTAAGAGCTCCGAAAACAAGGCCCAGGCCGGAGAAGATATTTGAGGCATAGCTTTTAGATTTCACTAAACTGGCTGAGCTTAAAGATACCAGTATTATTCCCACCGCAGAAAGGAATATCCATCTTTTAACTCCTATGCCAGGGTATAGCCAGCGCAATTTGCTCTTCATCGCTATTGACTCTGCAAATTTATCCTAGCTCTCCTTCTTCTCTTTTCAAAATAGAGAGCAGGTTATCTGGGGTCTTGCACTGAATGAGTGAGGAACGGAAAAATCTAGCCCTGACCAACCTTGAAATTTTGGCCAGAGTTTTCAGGTGTTCTCCTGTGGCTTCTTTGGGAGCCAGCAGCATAAAAAATATCTGGGCAGGCTCTCCGTCTAAAGCATCGAAATCGATGCCTTTTTTGGCAATGGCGCAACAAGCAGTTATTTTCTTGATGCAATCGTCTTTGGCATGAGGAATTCCGACTCCCTGCCCTATACCCGTAGAGCCCAGGTTCTCTCTGGCAATGAGGGCTTTCTGTATTTTAGGTTTATGTGTTTTTGAAATTTTTTTAGCTTTGACTAAAATATCCAGCATCTGTTCTATAACCTCTTCTTTATCTTTAGCGCTAAAATTTAATTTTATCGTATCGACGGTAAGCAGTTCGGATATATTCATTTTTATTGCCCGCCATTTTCAGGTTAACGCACGACCCATTATGTTCTTTCCAAAAACACTATGGAGCGGGAGACGGGATTCGAACCCGCGACCCCAACCTTGGCAAGGTTATGCTCTACCGCTGAGCTACTCCCGCATAAACAAAACACATAAAAACCGCAATTTAGACAGACTTTAATTAACAAAAGCGGTGTTTATTATACCAAAATTGCTATTTATGAGCAAGACAACTTCATTAAACTTTCTAAAGCCAGCAGCCTAATAAAATTACCCTGTTAAAATTTTTTCCAGCCTGTTTTAGGTATAATTAAATGCCGAAGGCGGGACTTGAACCCGCACGGGGGTTACCCACATGGTCCTAAGCCATGCGCGTCTGCCATTCCGCCACCTCGGCATCTTAGCTGATAGCTTTATAGCCTGCGTCGCTTAACCGCAAAAGCAAATCCGATCAATAAAATGGGCCGTGCAGGACTTGAACCTGCAACCTTGGGCTTAAGAGGCCCCTGCTCTGCCGGTTGAGCCAACGGCCCATAAAAACAAAATGATTAAAAATTGTAACAGAATTTATAAGCCAGGTCAACGCAACCTATTGCTTTATAAATATTAAAATTGACAGAAAACAACAAGTATAATAAATTATTTGCAAGGGAAGGAGGCAAATATTATGCTCAAAATAAAAGTCTTTGCCGTTTTGGTGTCTTTCTGCCTGCTGTTAACAACCTACAAGAGTTCTTTTGCCCGTAGAAGCAAGCTTGCTGATTCTATGCCTTCTATTGAGGGCATTAACTTGCAAGGCAAGAGAGTTATTGTCAGGGTTGATTTCAACGTACCGCTGGAGAACGGTGAAGTGGCTGATGATACAAGAATAACCGCTGCATTGCCAACAATAAGATATGCCTTAAGTCAAGGTGCCAGCGTAATACTGATGAGCCATCTAGGGCGCCCTAAGGGCCAAGCTAATCCAGAATACAGCTTAAAACCGGTTGCCGAATACTTATCCAGGCTTCTTGGCCAAGAGGTAATAATGGCTCCGGACTGCGTAGGAGAAGAAGTGCGCAGCATGGCACAACAGCTTAAACCTGGAAGCATTATGATGCTGGAAAACCTTAGGTACCATAACGAAGAAGAGGCAAATGACCCCGGATTCGCCCGGGCTCTGGCTTCTCTGGCAGATGTATATATTAACGATGCCTTCGGCACAGCACATAGAGCGCATGCATCCACAGCCGGAATAGCAGAACACCTTCCTTCGGCCGCAGGATTCCTTATGGGCAAAGAAGTAGAATATTTTGACAGAATTTTGCAAAATCCGTCACGCCCTCTGTGTGCAATTTTAGGGGGCGCCAAGGTTTCAGACAAAATAGAGGTCCTGACCAATCTGCTGGATTTAGCAGATACTATAATAATAGGCGGAGGTATGGCATATACTTTTCTGGCAGCGATGGGTAAAGAGATAGGAAATTCCAAAGTCGAAAATGATAAAATAGGGCTGGCAAGAGAGATACTAAATGCTGCTCAAGAAAAAGGTGTAAACATCATACTGCCAATAGACCATGTTGTTGTAAACGAGATAACCGCTGATGCCGCCACCCAAATAGTAGAGAGCATTCCGGAAGGAACGATGGCAATAGATATAGGGCCAAAAACAATAGCAATTATAAAAGAAGCTCTCCTAGAGACTGAAACAGTAGTCTGGAACGGGCCTCTAGGTATGTTCGAAATAGCAGCCTTTGCCAGAGGCACAGAAGAGATAGCCCGTTTCATAGCCGGATTAAGCGCAACAACGGTAGTTGGCGGAGGAGATACCGCTGCAGCTATAAATCAGCTCGGGCTTGCGGATCATTTTAGCCATGTATCAACGGGAGGAGGAGCATCTTTGGAATATCTAGAGGGCAAAGTTCTGCCGGGAGTTGCAGCCTTAAAATCTGGCAGAACTAAATAGATTTAAAGAATCCCCTCTAGTGCAGTCAGGGGTAAATCCGGCTTTCTCTATAGTATCTCTAATACCAGATAGGCTCTGTTTAAATCTGTTATCATATATTTTATAATTTAATCTGATATGTTCAGGAGTAAAGCCAGCCATTACAACGTTACACCCTGACTTTAGCGCAGAGATTTGAAACTTCTCCTGGCCTAGAGTTAAGGAAGCAGTTGAGACCGGTATCTGGGCACTTTTAACCGCAATCCTGGCCAAGGCATAACACTTTAGCACCAGCTCGCAGCTTGGAGATTTGAAATCTTTAAAAATAGTATCGCCCTGGGGTATAAATGGCCCTGAGCCTATCATGTCGGGTTGAAAATCATAGTAAAACATTATATCTTTTGCCAAGTCTTTCAAGGTCTGGTAAGGAAGTCCGATTATATTGCCTATACCTGTTTGAAAACCTATCTTTTTCAATAACTCTATAGTCTTGATCCTTGCTTTGAAACTCTGGCCCGGATGAATTTTATTATATAGATTCTCGCTGAAAGTTTCGTGCTTCATAAGAAACCTATCTGCTCCGGCATCAAAAAAATACTTATAATCGTCAAGATCTCTTTCTCCTACAGAGAGCGTTAGGGCTTGCTTCGGGTTAATTTTTTTTATTTTTTTAATTATATCGGATATTTCGTATCTAGAGTAATAAAGATCGTCTCCGGACTGTAGAACTACTGTTTCGATGCCTTCTTTTATAATCGTCTCTGCAGTTTTTAAAATATCGTCGCTGCTCATTCGGTAGCGTTTTATGTTTTTATTGTCACGGCGGAGCCCGCAATATAAACAGTTGCGGCAGCAATAGTTGGAGAACTCAATTAACCCTCTTATCCAAACGCTGCCCCTAAAATTCTTCCGGCATAGGTTATTGGCATAAGAAATAATTTTTTCACTCTCTTTGCAGGCCAGTAGAGACTCTATGCCTTGCTCGGTAAACTCAAAATCGATATTGTCAGAAGTAAAGATCTCTCTCTCCATTTTTTATCCTGTGGTAATATCTTTCAAACTCTTCATAGATGCCGGGCATTTGATGTTTAATATCGTTTATCTCTCTGCTCAGTAAAGGCTCGGATACCTTCCTGGTCTCTTCGGTTGCAAAATCGTCCAGCCATTCACGAAAAGTTAAAACAGCATTAAGCTTACAAAACTTTCCTTCCTCTCCGGTCCTTAAAAGACGCATGATATTCTCTCCGGTACGGCCGCACCTGTATCCGGCTGTACAGAAAGACGTAATATAGCCCATTCCGGCCAGCTCTCTTATGACTTCGTCCAAAGACCTGGTATCTCCAAGATAAAACTGCTGCCTGGAACCATCCTGATCTGAGTAATTATCGCTATAGGAGCCTACGCCTATGCGTGTTGAAGCATCGGTCTGGGTAATACCCAGCCTAATGGCCTCTGTTCTGATTTTGGAATTTTCCCGGGCAGTTATAATCATGCCTGTATGAGGTACCGCAAGACGTATAACTGTTATCAGCTTTTTGAAATCATCGTCTGATACTTTATACATGGGATTTTCGGTAAAAGGCGTATTCTCGGCCGGCTCCAAACGGGGAAAAGATATAGTATGGGCTCCTATTTTAAATTTCTCTTCTAAATCCCTGGTATGGGCAACCAGGCCCATAACATCAAATTTCCAGTCGTATAACCCAAACAAGACTCCCAGGCCAACATCATCTACGCCTGCCTCCATAGCCCTGTGCATAGAGTAAAGACGCCACCTATAATCCCCTTTGATAGTATCCTGAGGATGAACCGAAGCATAAGTTGCATGGTGGTAGGTCTCCTGAAAAACCTGATAGGTCCCGATACCGGCATTATGGAGTCTCTTTAAATCAGCTATCGCAAGAGGGGCGGCATTGATATTCACCCGCCGGATAGCTCCAAAACCATTTTTGGTTTTCACTTTCACGCTGTAAATAGCACGCAGCGTTTCTTCAATATAGTCTGTATCGGTTAAATAATGTTCGCCATAAACTGCTATTAACCTCTTATGTCCGATAGAGCCGGCTAAAACCTCTGTCTCTTTTACCACCTCTTCTCTACCGAGTAATCGCCTCTGGGCTGAAAGATTGGATTTGCGAAATCCGCAATATAAACAATCGTTAACGCACATATTAGACATATATAGAGGAGCGAACGTAACAATCCTATTGTCATAAACCTTTTTCTTCACTTTGAGCGCAGCATCTTCCATCATCACAAGTAAATCTTTATCTTCTATGTTAAGAAGGTAAGCTGACTCATCCATAGTTAGAGTTTGGATGGTGAGTGATTTTGAAATTATATCCGATATGATTTTTTTATCTTGAGTTTTATTTCTTTTTAAAATGCTCTCTATTTTAGAATCGTCTATGAAATCGCGGCCGGCCTTAAGGTACTTGCTTATCTCCTGCTCTTTAATCCTGGACTGCTCCCACTTAAGTGTTTTAGTTGCGTTTAACCCCATATTTAAACTCCTTTTTATAATTATTAAACAGATCGACTGCCCCGGGTATCGGTGCAATAACGCGCTCTAAGACGCCTTTAAGATAAGATATGCAGATACCGTAATTCGTAATGGCAACACCTGCTTTAATGGCCTGTTCTATGCGGTTTAACATCTCATATCTGGTAATCATACAGGCACCGCAGTGAATTATCAGTTTATAACTCTGAAAGTTTTCAGGGTAATCCCTGCCTGCGCAGCTGTCCCATCGCACATTAAAACCAAGATATTCGCTCAACCATTTAGGCAGCTTGACTCTGCCGATATCATCTTCTATGGGATGGTGAGAACATGCTTCTGCTATTAAAATCCTGTCTTCTGGGTTTAAATTATCTATTGTTAAAACACCTTTTATCTCCTGAGCTATATCTCCTCTGTAACGTGAAAACAATATCGAGAAAGTCGTAGCCGGGATATCAGCCGGAGTATTTTTAATCATAAAATCAACTACCTGGGAATCACAGACAACAATGTCAGGCCTGACGGAAAACTTGTTTAAAACCTCAAGATACTCGCTCTCTTTAACCACCAGAGCAGCCTGATTTCCGTCTAAAGCATCCCTGATAGCCTGGACCTGAGGAAGGATAATCCTGCCCTTGGGCGCTTCTAAGTCTATCGGAACAATTAAAACTGCAACACCACCTTTGGGGATAAGATCGTTGAGTATGGGCGGGGTTTTTAGAAAATTATCCGGGCATAATTTTAACAGAAGTTCTTTAAACGGAGCTAGGTATCTGTCTCTGTTTTTAGAATCGGTGCTGGAAACTAAAATAAAATTTTTTGTTTTGGATTCAATAAAACCAATAAACTTATCCGAAACAGAATTGATATCTACTTTATTGACGACTATTATGAGCGGCCTTTCTCTGAGGCATGATTCCTGAAAAACTCTCTGTTCGTAATTTGTCCAGATATCCGGTTCTACAATTAGAACTATTATTTCAGAGCGATTAAATATTTTTTCTGTTTTTTTCAGCCTCTTCTCTCCTAAAAAAGATCTGTCGTCTAATCCGGCTGTATCTAAAAAGACAACAGGCCCTACCGGAAGAAGTTCCATGACTTTTTCGACAACATCGGTAGTCGTGCCGGGCTGGTCTGAAGTAATTGAGACATCTTGGCCGGTAACTAAATTTAAAAAGCTGGACTTACCCACATTGGTACGTCCGAAAATTCCTATCTGCAACCTTAAAGATTTAGGCGTTGTCTTCATGGATTATTTACCTTTACTTAAAGCGGATTTCACCGAAAGGCCGCTTATCCTGCCAAGCTTTCCGGTTAAAGCGCCAAGCTGATCAGTGTCAGCGTCAATAATAATAGTAATGACCGAACAGCCCCTTTCTTTGTACGGCACTCCCATTCTGGCAACGATT
>JAQUNS010000010.1 GCA_028717465.1 Candidatus Omnitrophota bacterium | reverse complement strand
ATAGAAGAGACTAAAAATTTTGGGGTAATAATAAGAGGCGAAAAATGTTATTTTAAACTATTGGGCTTCTCGCCAGAGGAATACCCCGACATACCTAAAACAGAAGGCAAAAAACTCAAAACAGAGACAAAAACCATTGCAACAATGATAGCCAAAACCTGTTTTGCCTGCTCACACGAAGAGACCAGGTATGTTTTAAGCGGCATCTTGTTCGACTTTAACAACAATCGGCTTAGGTTGGTTGCCAGCGACGGTAGGCGCTTGTCTTTGGCTGAAGAACCAATACAAACCGCCTGGGAGGGTAAATATATAGTGCCCCACAAAGCCGTTACGGAGCTTTTAAAAACACTAGAAAAAGACACAGATGTTTTAACAATAAGCCTGTCCGAGAAAAACAACCAGATAGCTTTTTTGTTTCAAAATACAGAATTGATTACGCGCCTCATAGAGGGGGACTTTCCAAATTACGAAGAGGTTATACCTAAAGAGAGTAAAAACAAACTAGCGGTAAACACAACAGATTTTTACCAAGCCATAAAAAGGGCATATCTTATGACCACTGCCGAATCTATGGCGGTTAAAATAGAGGTTTATCAAAACAAAGTGGTGGTATCAAAAACAACCCCCGAGTTGGGCGAAGGCAGAGAAGAAATAAACGCGACATACAAAGGAGAAGACATAATTGTCGGATTCAATCCCCAGTATCTGCTAGATGTTTTTAAAAACATCGAACAGGATACAGTAGAAATAGAACTAAACGGTGCCGACAAACCGGGCATTATAAGGTTGGGTTCTCAATATATATATCTCATTCTGCCTATGCAGTTACTGTAAAAATGAACAAAGAGCCGCTCAAAGAGACCCTTGATTCTATTTTAAAAAAACTTAAACAAGAAGGGAGCGTAGAAGAGCATATATTATTATGTTGGCAGAAAATACCAGAGGACTTTGCCAGACACGCCAAACCCATTAAACTTCAAAAAGGCGTTTTATATTTAGGCGCCGAAGACAGCAACTGGATGTACCTTTGTTCTTTGGAGAGAGAAAAAATAGAACAATACCTGGAAGGATTTTTTAAACAAAATATAATAACCGATGTAAAAATCAGGGTAGGAGAATGAGTAAAAATAAATCAGCAAAACAAAAAGACGAACAAAAGCCGGCCAATAAGAGCCGAGCCAAGGCAAAAGACAATTATGATGCCACAACAATACAGGTCTTAGAAGGCATAGAGGCCGTCAGAAAAAGGCCGGCTATGTATATAGGGGATACTTCTACGCACGGCCTGCACCATTTGGTATATGAGGTTGTAGATAACAGTATAGACGAAGCTATGGGGGGATATTGTAATAATATTAAGGCACGGATTCATTCTGACGGCAGTATATCCGTTGCCGATGACGGCAGAGGGATCCCTGTAGATATACATAAAACCGAAAAAAAACCGGCGGTTGAAGTTGTGCTTACCACACTACATGCCGGAGGTAAGTTTGATGGCCGAGTCTATAAAGTGGCCGGCGGTTTGCATGGAGTCGGCGTCTCAGTAGTCAATGCTTTGTCAGAATGGCTAGAGGTTGAAGTCAGGCGGGAGGAAAAAATATACCACCAGAGATATGAATATGGCAAACCTGTGACGAATTTGACCAAAATAGGCAAATGTAAAACAACAGGGACAAAGGTTACATTTGCCCCGGATCCCGCCATCTTTCAAGAGACCACAGAATTTAAATTTGATATTGTAGCCAACAGGCTTAGAGAGCTTGCGTTTCTCAACAAAGGCCTCAAAATTACACTGGAAGACGACCGCACATCTAAAGAGGTAGAGTTTATGTTTAAAGGCGGGATAGTCAGTTTCGTGGAATATTTAGCCAAAAACAAAAATACTTTACATAGCAAGATTATATATTTTGAAACACAGAAAGATTCTCTCGTGCTTGAAATAGCCATGCAGTATAACGACGGCTACAACGAGAACATCTTCTCTTTTGTAAACAATATCAATACAACCGAAGGCGGCACGCATGTCTCAGGTTTTCGCTCTGCCTTAACCAGAACCATTAACAATTACATTAAAAGCAAGGATATAATAAAAGACGACGAACCTCTGCCTGCGGGCGATGATGTCAGAGAAGGGTTAACTGCGGTCATCAGCGTTAAAATACCCAACCCTCAATTTGAAGGTCAGACCAAAACCAAACTGGGCAACAGCGAGGTTCAAGGTGTTGTGGAATCTATGGTTAATGAACACCTGAGTAGTTTTTTTGAAGAGCATCCGTCTGTAGCTAGACAGATTATTGCCAAGGTCATATTAGCTTCCCGTGCCCGCGCTGCAGCTCGCAAAGCCCGTGAGTTGGCTAGAAGAAAGGGAGCCTTTGATGTAGCCGGCGGCCTGCCGGGCAAGCTGGCAGATTGCTCAGAGAAGGATCCTCAACTATGCGAGATATATTTAGTAGAAGGCGACTCTGCCGGAGGCTCGGCTCGGCAGGCTCGGGACAGAAAGTTCCAAGCTATATTACCCTTGAAAGGGAAAATATTGAACGTAGAAAAAGCCCGGCTGGATAAGGTTTTAAAAAGCAATGAGATCCAGATTATCATCAGTGCTTTAGGTACAAGCATCGAAGACGAATTTGACATATCAAAACTGAGGTACCACAGGATTATTTTAATGTGCGATGCCGATGTGGATGGATCGCACATCAGGACCCTGCTTTTAACATTTTTTTACAGGGAGATGAAGGCTTTGGTAGAGAAGGGCCATATTTACATAGCGCAGCCACCTCTTTATAAAATCAAGAAAGCTCAACGCGAAAAGTATATCCAGACCGAAGATGAAATGGCCAAGTTTATATTTGAATTGGGGGCTGAAGGTTATGCCTTGGAGTTTAATGGCAAAAAAATATCGGGCAATAAGCTATTAAGCTTATTGTTGTTGTTAGTAGAAGTTCGCAGAATCCTTAGGTTGCTTAAAAAACGAGGCATAGATATCGGTGCATATCTTAAGCACTGGGATAACAAAAAAAAGACCCTGCCTCTTTACAGGGTAAAATATAAACAAGAAGAGAGGTTTTTGCATACAGACGAGGATCTGAGCGTTTATATAACAATGCTGGAGAAGCAGTTAAAAAGAGAGATAGAGTTCGATGCCGAAGAAAAGAAAATCTCCAACGTGGATGACTTGGAAATCGTAGAGATCTGGGAAGAGATGGAGCTGGCCAAGAACATAAAAGAGTTGCTCAAGCTTGGCTTTACAACAGAAGACTATTTCGGCAGAACTATTGATGATGCGGCTAAAAAATCTAAACCAACAAAGCAAAAGCCGCTATTGAAATTGATTAACAAAGAAACGTCAGAGATACACTCTTTAAAAGAGCTTCTCAATAATATCGAGGCTCAGGGCAAAAAAGGCCTGCAGATTCAGCGCTATAAAGGTTTAGGTGAAATGAATCCGACCCAGCTCTGGGAGACTACTATGGATCCTGAGACCAGGACATTAGTAAAAGTTGCTCTGGAAGACGCCGTGGAAGCAGACAGCATATTTAATACGCTTATGGGAGATCAGGTAGAGCCCAGAAGAGATTTTATCCAAGAACATGCCCATGAGATTAGATATTTAGATATCTAATAAAACCGACAAAGGAAGGACGACGATGTACAGCAGAGAACAAAACCTCAAGTATGTGGATATTAAAGATGAGATGAAAGATTCTTATCTGAGTTACGCCATGAGCGTCATTATAGGCCGGGCTTTGCCGGACGCTAAAGACGGTTTAAAGCCCGTACACAGGCGTATATTGTATGCCATGAAAGAGTTGGGCCTGGAATCCAGCAAGCCCTATAAAAAATCAGCCCGTATAGTCGGCGAAGTCTTAGGTAAATATCACCCCCACGGCGATACCGCAGTATACGATTCACTTGTTAGAATGGCTCAGGAATTTTCAATGCGCTATCCTCTCATAGATGGGCAGGGCAATTTTGGATCTGTAGACGGTGATCCGGCTGCAGCTATGCGGTATACAGAGGCCAGGCTTGCTCCTATCTCGCAAGAGCTATTAGAAGACTTAGAAAAAGACACTGTTAATTTCAGGCCCAATTTTGACGAAAGCCTGCAAGAACCGGTACTGTTGCCAAGTAAAATACCAAACCTTCTTATCAACGGTTCTTCCGGCATAGCAGTAGGCATGGCTACTAATATACCTCCGCACAATCTGTCGGAAGTTATTGACGGAACAGTTGCATATATAGACAATCCCGATATATCGGTTAAAGAGCTCATTAAACACATCCCCGGACCCGATTTTCCTACCGGAGGAATTTTATATGGCAGCACGGGGTTGAAAGATGCTTATACCCAAGGCAAAGGCATAGTAAAAATAAGGGCCAGGGCTGTAGTTGAACAGCTGAAGGGCAATAGAGAAGCAGTTGTGGTAAAAGAGATTCCTTATCAAGTCAACAAGTCTAATTTGATAGAACAAATAGTTAGTATGGTTAAAGATAAGAAAATAGAAGGCATCTCGGATTTACGCGATGAATCTGACAAAGAAGGTATCAGAATCGTAGTAGAGCTTAAGAAAGAACAAAATGCCGAGATAGTGCTCAATCAGCTCTATAAGCATACGCAGATGGAGGTATCGTTTGGCATTATACTGCTGGCTCTAAGCAACAACAGGCCGCAAGTATTAAACATCAAACAGTTGGTTGTAGAGTTTGTTCAACACAGAAAAGAGGTAGTAATAAGAAGGACCCGGTTTGATCTGGATAAGGCAGAGAGAAGAGCCCATATAGTTGAGGGTTTAAAATTAGCCCTGGCCAGCATAGACAAGGTAGTAGAGCTGATTAAAAAATCTAAAAGCACTGCTGAGGCTAAAGAGCGCCTGATGCAGCAACTCAAATTAACAGATATACAGGCTCAAGCTATTCTTGAAATGCAGCTGCAAAGATTGACCCGCCTGGAAGTAGATAAGCTTGAAAATGAATATCTGGAGCTGATAAAAAAAATGACATACCTTAAAGGACTTTTAGCCAATGAGCAGAAAGTTATGCAGGTCATCAAAGAAGAGCTGCTTGAGATTAAAGAGCGCTATGGGGACGATCGCATGACCGACATAGTAGAAGAAGTGCAGGAGATAGAAATAGAAGATTTAATAGCAGAGGAAGATATGGTTATTACGATATCAAGCTTGGGCTATATCAAAAGACAGGCTATATCGGCTTACAAAAGACAGCGCAGGGGCGGCAAAGGCGTTATAGGCATCGATTTAAAAGAAGGTGATTTTGTCAGGCATTTATTTATAGCTTCTACCCATGACTATATGTTGTTTTTTACCAACAAAGGCCGCTTATACTGGCTGAAAGTTCATGAAATACCTGTGGCTAATCGTATAGCCAGAGGCAAAGCGGTGGTCAATCTTCTCAGCTTAAACAAAGAGGAGTCGATAGCGGCCTATATTCCGGTAAGAGATTTTAAGGCCGGCCACTATTTAATATTGGCGACGGCCCAGGGTGTAGTTAAAAAGATAAAACTGGAAGAGTTTGATAATCCGCGCAGAGGCGGAGTTAATGCCATAGCTCTTAAAAAAGGCGACTGTTTAATCAGAGCTAGAGCGAGCGACGGCTCGCACAATGTTTTTATAGCAACAAAAGAGGGTAAGTCGATATGCTTCACCGAAAAACAGCTGCGGCCTATGGGCCGCAATGCCCAGGGAGTGAAGGGAATCTCCCTTAGCAGGTCTGATATAGTAGTAAGTATGTGCTGCATTAAGGACGAAGCCAGCATCTTAACTGTGAGCGACCAAGGTTTTGGCAAAAGAACCCTGGTTAAAGAGTACCGCGTGCAGTCCCGTGCAGGCAAAGGCGTAATTAACATGAAACTGAGCCAGAAAACAGGCAAGGTTGTAGGAGCAGATGTTGTAAGCGATAAGGATGATATTGTCTTGATGACCGAGAGCGGCCAGGTTATCAGAACATCCGTCAAAGATGTCCGGACAATAGGTCGCAGCACATCAGGCGTCCGGGTTGTTAAAACGAGCAAAAGCGATAAAGTAGTATCGTTTGCCAAGGTTGTTAAAGAAGAAGATTAGCCATATTGTTTAACGGGGCCTGCCCGAGTTATGCTAGCCAGAGGAACACGCCCAGCTTTACCAAGTAATATATATGATAAAGAAATTTGCAAAAATGAAATAAAATGGTAAACTTTATAAGTATTGTCATCGGTCTAGATTTTATAGGTGGCGCGAGAAGCAGCTTAAAAGATTTAAGGCAGGCAATGCGTTTAAGCAATTATTGACAGAAAAATTTAGAACAAGTCCCCATCGTCTAGCGGCCTAGGACAACCCGCCTTGGCGGGACGTTGCCGGTTACATTAGATGGGCACAAGCAATCAATATGTACGTGGTATATATATTGAAAATTAAGTCGAACAACAGGTATTATATAGGCCACACAAACAATTTGGATCGGCGCCTGAGCGAACACAGCAGAGGTAAGTCCAAGTATTTACGAAGCAGGGGTCCGATAGAGCTGGTGATGGCCGAAGATTATCTTTCAAAAGCAGAAGCTATGAGACGCGAGAAGCAGCTTAAAAGATTTAAGGCAGGCAATGCGTTTAAGCAATTATTGACAGAAAAATTTAGAACAAGTCCCCATCGTCTAGCGGCCTAGGACAACGGCCTTTCGAGCCGTCGGCGCCGGTTCAAACCCGGCTGGGGACGTTGAATAGGCAAGCACTGATAGAGATGGATATAAAACCAGTGCAGGGGGTATATATTTTATGTGCGGCATCATAGGATATCTTGGCAAAAAAGATGCTTTGCCCATTTTAGAAAAAGGGCTGGAGCGTTTAGATTATAGAGGGTATGATTCTGCCGGAGTCTCTGTTTTAGATGGCGGCAGTTTTAATACTGTAAAAAAACCGGGCAGAATGGACAACCTTAAAGAAGCCTTAAAACAGACTAGTATGCCGGGTTCGCTAGGGTTGGGACATACGCGCTGGGCAACGCATGGGGAAGTCAACGAAGTTAATGCTCATCCACACTGGGATTGTAGGCAGGAGATTGCTCTGGTGCATAATGGTATCATTGAAAACTACCGCCCGCTCAAAGAGATGCTTATTAAGCAGGGCCATGTCTTTGTTTCTGAAACAGATACCGAGGTCATAGCCCATTTGATAGAGAGTTATTACGAGGGCGATCTGGAGCAGGCTGTTCTAAAAGCCCTGCCACAGCTACAGGGTAGTTATGCGCTAATGGTTGCTTCTAAGAAAGAACCGGACAAAATTATTGCAGCGCGCATGTTAAGCCCGCTGATTTTAGGCATCGCAAAAGACGGTTACTATCTGGCCTCTGATGCGACAGCTCTCGTAGATGAGGCGGCTTTAGTTATATATTTAGAAGATGGCGAAGTGGCCGTTATTAGAAAGCAAGGGTTTGAAATCAAAGATTTCAAAGGCCTCATTAAATCTAAAACAACCTCGGCATTGAGTTGGTCTGGCCCAGCGGTCGACAAAAAAGGTTTTGCCCATTTTATGCTAAAGGAGATTTATGAACAGCCTGAAGTTATAAAGAAAAACATAGAAATTTATACAGAAAAAGATACGGTAGATTTCAGCATAGACCAGAGATTTTTCCAAGACATAGACAGAATCACAATAGTAGCTTGCGGGACAGCCTATCATGCCGGCTTACTTGCCGAATATATGATAGAGGAAATTGCCGGGATCCCGGTCACGGTAGATACCTCCAGCGAATTTAGGTACCGTAACTTCGTACCGGAAGCAAAAACATTGTTTGTATGTATTTCACAGTCTGGCGAGACTGCAGATACACTGGCTGGGTTAAGATTAGCTAAAGAGTTTGGTTTTAAAACCTTGGCCATGGTCAATGTAGAAAACTCTACCATTGCGCGGGAGGCTGATAAAGTTATTTACACAAATGCAGGGCCGGAAATAGGGGTTGCTTCTACCAAAGCATACCTTAGCCAGATTATCGTGTTACAGCTTTTAGCGCTTAAGCTTACGCATTTATACCGCAAACAGCTTCCCGGTTTTTATTACCGCTATTTTACAGAGCTTAAAAAAATACCGTTATATTTAGAGAAAATTTTAGCCGAAGCGCCGGTTATCGAATCTTTGGCGGAAGAACTTCAAAAAGCTTCCAATTTTCTCTATCTAGGCAGGGGCATTAATTATCCTAATGCTTTAGAAGGTGCTTTGAAACTAAAAGAGATCTCTTATATTCATGCCGAAGGTTATGCCGGCGGAGAGATGAAACACGGCCCGATTGCTTTAATCGACAAAGAGCTCCCAGTCATAGCAATATCTCCCGCAGGGCGCGTCAGAGACAAGATGTTGTCTAATATGCTGGAAGTTAAAGCAAGGCAGGGCAAGATAGTCGGTATTATCACAGAAGGAGATAGCGATTTAATGCAGGCATGTTACAAAACAATACCTGTGCCGTTTGCAGAAGAACACCTTTCGACCATGCTTGTGCCGTTGCCCCTGCAGCTCTTGGCCTATTACATTGCTGCCAAAAAAGGCTGTGATGTAGACAAGCCTCGCAATCTGGCTAAAAGCGTTACAGTGGAATAAGCCGGGGGAATTTTTCAATATGCCGCAAGGTAAAATTTATCTGGTAGCCACGCCGATAGGAAACCTCAAAGACATATCTTTTAGGGCTATCGAGACGCTTCAAACCGTAGATCATATTCTTTGCGAAGATACTAGAACAAGCGCTAAGCTGCTTAAATCTTACGGTATTCAGGCCAAGACATCGTCTTTCCATGACCATAACAAGGCCCATAAAACGCCGGCTGTTATTAAAAGAATCCAGGCCGGCGAAAACACGGCTCTTATATCCGATGCCGGAACACCAGGCATATCGGATCCCGGTTTCTATTTAGTCAGAGAGGCGCTTAAAGAAGGCATAGAGATAACGACAGTACCCGGACCAAGCGCTTTTTTAAGCGCTTTAGTAATATCGGGCCTGCCTACAGACAGGTTTGTTTTTGAGGGATTTTTGCCCAAAAAAAATAGCAGACGCGCAGAGAGGCTCAGGCAACTAATTAACGAAACAAGAACAACTATTTTTTACGAATCTCCGCATAGAATAAAAAATATTCTACCTGAAATGATGGACATTGTAGGCGATAGAGATATATGCCTTGCCCGCGAGCTGACCAAGGTTTATGAACAGATATTTAGAGGCTCTATCTCCGGCGCCATCAAAGCTATTGATTCCGGAGGTTTTCTTGTAAAAGGAGAACTAGTTATTATACTTGCCCCTAAAAGTGAAAAGTGTATACAATAGTGCAAAGTCCGGAAGATTTTTTATGAAAGTAAAATTTTTTCTTGCGGCATTAATTGCAATTGCATTGATTGCCAGCCATGCTTTTTCTGAAGAGAATGAAAGCATAACATTCGCGCTGCCCCAGGCTGTAATAGTAAACCCAGAACTTTTGTGTCAATACCCCGAATTTGATCTGGCCAAAGAGGCTGTTTATAATTTTGACTATCTTTTTGCCGAAGATGCCAGAAAGTGGATAGTGACAAGAATAGGATCGCTAGGTTTTATGACTTCTAGTACCGATAAAGAGAGCAAAACAATAGGTATAAGCTATCTATCTTTACCCAGGCGCGAGCCTGAATGTGAAATATTGATACCACATAATATTGCAGGGATTAGCGCAGATGATTGTGCTCTACAGATGGTTATCATTCCCAGTAGGCGAGGCCCGAACTCTTTAACAATAGCTTTAGGCTTAAAAAACGGTAGTTACTCTAAAAGTATTGAGGTTAAATTGAAATCAGCTACGCTGGTATTAGTGCCGTTTCAGCTCTTTGATGCGGCAACTGTACCCTGCAATGTAAAGAGGATTAAAATAATTGTGCCCGGTCACGGCGATCGTGATGGTATAGGCAGCTATTCTATAGCAGAGCTTGCAATTGTTAAAAGGTGAAAAACAAATTTTTACTAATCTCGGTAGCATCTCTAGTGGCTTGTAGCGCCAGAGTATCTTCGGAAAATGCCCAACAGCCAGAAAGGGCGGTTTTTATATTCCAGGATTTTAGTTCCTCAGATTTTAAAGGCGGCATCTGGGAAGAGTTTATGAATGATACGGCCGTTTCGTTCAAAGGCACAATCACAGACAAAGTTAAAATGGGCGATAAGGGCAACTCTTTTGTTATAGATTATGACTTTAGAACAGGCACTGATTTGGTCGGCGGCCTCTGGCTAGGCGTGGCAGAATACGATTTTAGCAAGTATGAATATCTAGGTTTTTGGGTCAAAGGCGAGCCGGATCTGGGCTATTCCAAGATAATAGGCGTTACAATCGAGGATAAATTTGGCAGAGGGGTTACTATTATGAGCTCCGGCGTGTCCGATGATTGGAATAATATAGAGATCTCTTTAGATGTGCTTAAAAAGGGCAATCTATCCGATCTATTTGAAATTAATATATTTATAGATAAAAGATATACTAGTATAGATATCGGGCGTTGTTATATAGATAATTTTTACCTAAAATAATGTTCTCTGATTTGATTTTTTTGAAAACATGTGGTATAAATATACCATGAAGAAACAAGTCTTTTTAAAAGTATTTATTGCAACCGCTATAACAGCGGCTATTATATATTCGCAAGATGGATTAGCCGCGACAAGCACTGGAAACGTAGGTGAAAACTATGGTTCTAGCGCAGAGACCTACAAGGAGCTTTCGCCCGAGATGACCCTAGAGCAGTATGAAGGCTGGTTGTTACAGCTCAAGACAGCTTTACTAAAAAACAAAAGCGGGGAGGCGGTTAGTAAAAATTTCCAGCAAGTCAGCTCGACAATTAAATGGATGGAATATTTAAGAAAACGGGCTCTCGAGGTTGCTAAATACGAAGCAGAAGTGTCTTATAGGCCGGCGAAGTCCGCTTCTCCCAATAAATCGGTAGGCAAAGACGGCTCTATAAGCTACTCCGGCAGGCATGCCAAAGTGCTTAGGTACATTATTGAGAATTATTCTAATCTATCCAAAAAAGATATTCAGGATATTAACCAGAGAATTGCAAGTACTCCGGGTAAAGAGTGGAAAAATGGCTTCAATGTTACTTTTGATGCCAAGATTGATGATGAGCTGGGCAATACAACCCAGATGCCTTTTACCGTGACTCTTAAAGGTG
>JAQUNS010000009.1 GCA_028717465.1 Candidatus Omnitrophota bacterium | reverse complement strand
ACTTAAGCCGGACAGGGCTTTTGTAACCTCTGTATTTTTTAAACAATGAGCGTAGAGAGGATAAATCAAGGAGGATAATATGGCAAAAGCATTGGTTGTTTATTATTCCAAGACCGGTAATACCGAAAAAATGGCTAAAATAATCGCCCAGGAACTAAGCAGTGCGGTCAATTGCGATATTCAAAGCGTTACGGACATAAAAGCCGATGATTTGCTCAATTATGATGCTATAGTAGTCGGCTCACCGACCTATTACGGTACTATGGCAGCGGACATAAAACGGCTGTTTGACGAAAGTGTGAAATTTCACGGCAGCTTGGACGGTAAAATAGGAGGGGCTTTTTCGTCTTCTGCCAATGTCGGTGGAGGCAACGAGACCACTATTTTAGAGATTATAAATGCTATGCTTATTCACGGCATGGTAGTTCAAGGCGACCCCAAGGGAGACCATTACGGCCCTGTCAGCATAGGTTCTCCTGATGAAAGAGCCCAGCAGAACTGCAGGAGGTTTGCCAAGAGAATAGCAAAGCTGATTAAAAGTTTAGCTGTAAAATGAAAAACAAAGTTATTGTAACAGGCGGAGCAGGTTTTATAGGCAGCGGATTAGTCTGGGCATTGAACTGCCGCGGTATTCAGGATCCTATTGTAGTGGATTTAAAGGATAATTTTAAGTGCGGCAATCTTTGGAATTTAAAATATTCCGATCTGATCTGCCACAATCAATTCAGAAAAGATATTTTATCCGGCCTTTGGGACAATAAAAATATAGATTGTATATTCCATATGGGTGCCTGTACCTCTACGACCGAAAAAGATTCCTACATGCTTTTAGATGAAAATTTTCTTTATACTGTTGACCTTGCAAGGTTTGCGCTTAAGCATAAAGTAAGGTTTATTTATGCTTCTTCAGCAGCTACTTACGGTGACGGTTCTTTAGGTTTTAGCGATAATGAGCAGGAGCTGGAATCATTGCATCCCCTGAATCCTTACGGCTGGTCAAAACAGTATTTTGATATTTGGGCAAAAAGGCACGGCTTACTTGGCAATATAGCAGGGCTTAAGTATTTCAATGTTTACGGCCCCAACGAATACCATAAGCAAGACATGATGAGTTTTGTGATCAAGGCTTACAGACAGATTACAGAAAGAGGTTGTGTCAGGCTTTTTAAATCCTATAAACCGGAATATAATGATGGCGAGCAGAGAAGAGACTTTGTTTATTTAAAAGATGCGCTTGATATGACATTATTTTTTTACGATAACAGAAGCATAAACGGTATCTTTAATGTAGGCACCGGAGTAGCCCGTTCCTGGAATGAGCTGGTCGAAGCTGTCTTTGGTGCTTTAGAGAAAAAAGTTTCTATCGAATATATAGATATGCCTTTAGAATTAAGAGGGCAGTATCAGTATTTCACTCAGGCCGATATGGGCAAATTTAAAAAATCAGGATACAGCAAGGCTCAGACTGATTTTAATGCTGCGATTAAGGACTATGTCTGCAATTATCTGAAAACATCCTCGCATCTTTCTGTGTAATTTTCCTATCTGTAGATCTTAATTTTGATTGCGATATCAGAATATCTGTTAATTTCTAAGTTAAATTCTGCAAAGTTGTGCTGCATTTTTTTTCTTGACAAATATATCAAAGTATATCAGAATGTATCAAATATTATTAAGAAATACTAAATAGGTGTTAATATGACCGACAATAAAAACAGGTTTTACTCTGTCAGGGAAGTAGCTGAATATCTGGGAATCTCCAAGCAGACAATGCTCCGCTATGAAAAAAGGGGCTTATTTCCCAATTCCAGGCGTAACCCTATAAATAAATGGAGAGAGTACACTTTAAGCGATGTTCAAAAATTAAAGAAAATTTTGGGCAGATGAAGAATATTTTTTTTATTCTATTATTGCTGTTAATAGTATATTCTTTTAGAGAGAGTTATGCCCAAGAGAAAGAGCGCGGTTTGCGCAACCCTTTTTTAACTCTGGAAGAAGAGATGAAGATACTAGGCATCAGTCCGGATAAAAGCAAAGAGCGCACAGTGGTTCCTTTAGAGAGGCTGAGTTTATCGGGAATAATTTACGGAGACAAGAAGATTGCTATTATAAATTCAGAGTTTTACAACGAAGGCGATACAATAGGGGATTTTACCGTAGAAAAAATCAAGCCCCTCAGCGTTGTTCTTAAAACAGAACGCCGGGAGTATGAGCTGAAATTAAAACATGTCTTAGCAGTCTCAGAAACAAAAGATGTTCAGGAATCTTACGATTTGATCCAAGCGCCTCTTGTAAAAGAAAAAGAGCCTGCCCAGGAAGGATGGGCTGAGAGTGTAATAGAACAATTACTCGGGATATCAGAATGAAGAATAGAATAAGAATGATTTCTGTTTTGTATTTAATATGCCTTCTGTCGTATTCTGCCGATGCTCAGGCCCCTGTTGTTGCAGATGAAGATTTAGCTGCCGGCAAGCTGGGCAGGAACATAAAAATAGAACAGAAGGGCGACAATATTTACAACATCGAGTTTAGAAATGCTGACATCAAAGATATTATGAGATTTTTTGCCAGAGAGTACGGGCTCAACATAATAGCCGACAAAGATATTGAAGGTACTGTTACAGCAAGCTTAGGCAACATTACTATCAGGCAGGCGCTTAAGCAGATTTTAGATTCGCAGAATTTTATGATGGTAGAAGAAGATAATGTTATCAGAGTTAGAACTAAGCCCTCTGCCGTCGTTACTTTTAAAATAAACAATGTTTCAGCTGCGGACATCAAAGCCAATTTAATTTCGTTGTTAAGCTCTACAGGCAAGATGGTTATTGATGAGGCATCAAACTCGATAATGGTTACCGACCAAGATGACAACATCAGAATGATCCAGAGCTTTCTAGAGAGTGTTGATAAAAAAGGCAGGCAGGTCTTGATAGAGGCAAGATTTGTCGAAACCTCTCTAAGTGCAGCTAAGAGCCTGGGGATTGAGTGGGGTACTACAGTTACCGTAAAAGGCTCTGCTCGGCCGCATACTTTTCCGTTTGGCAGTGTTGGTGAAAAATATATGCTTGGCAATGAGGATGCTCAGGCCGGTGAAACCGATAGAACCAATATTGCCGGTTTTCCTGTGGCAGATGATGAGCTATATACTTTCGGCACTCTTGATTTTAGCCAGTTTCAGGCGGTACTCAAAGCTTTATTAACTGATCAGAACACCAAAGTTATCTCTAATCCCAAGGTTGCTACTATCAACAACAGGGCGGCTACTATGGGAGTTACCACAGAATATCCTCTGCCTACCTATGAAGTCAATAAAGATACCGGCGAGCTCAATGTCTCCGGCTATGAGTATAAGGATGTAGGCATTACCTTGAATGTCACTCCGTTTATAACTACGGATAATTATATAACTATGACCATTGAGCCCAAAGTTGGAGCTGTTGGTGATACTGTCACTGTCGGAACTACAGGTTTTGAACTTCCTATCATAAGCAGCAAGACAGCTACCACAAAAGTTACGATCAAGAACGGAGAGACTATAGTTATCGGAGGGCTTATCAGCGACGGCGAGTCAAAAACAGTAAAAAAAGTCCCTCTCTTAGGCAGCATTCCCATTATAGGAAAGGTTTTTTCTTCTGAGAGTTTATCTAAAAGCAGTTCCGAGCTTCTGATATTTGTTACTCCCCATATTATAAATTTAGAAGGCGAGAATGAATTAAAAAAGCAGAAGATTGATGCAATGTACCGCGAGATAGATAGGCTTTTACTGGAAGGTGACGACAGGGGAGTTATATCAAAAGCAGGGGAGATATTGAAGTTGGATGAGAACGAACAGAGGGCAATGAGTTTAATAGAAAAAGCGGCCGATAGAAAAATACAGCTTCAAAACGAGCAAACAAACCAAAATGTCGATGAACAGGCGCAGCTTAGCCAATCTTTACTGAAAGAGGCCAATCATTTTTACGCCAAAAAAGAATAAGAATCTGCCCGCGATAAGTATATTCAGGTTTTATCAGTTGACCCCGAAAACCAGTCGGCAATCAGTATGCTTAAACGCAGCGAGGATAAAATAGGGTTAACTTTGAATAAAAGAGTATCTGATCTATTGTTATCGGCTGAGCGGGCATTTAGAAGAAAAGATTATGCTCAGGCTCTCGATAATTACAATCAGGTTTTGGCATTGGATCCGGGCAACAGAAAGGCAGAGTCAGGTATTGACGAATTAAACCAATACATCAAACAACAGGATTATTTATTGCGCCTGGATTCGGAATTAAATAGAGCAGTTACGCTGCGTAACCAGGGTGAATACCGGCAGGCAGTTTCAGTGCTGGACGGGATATTAGAGAAAGACCCCGGCAACAGGCAGGCCCGCGAGCTCAAAGCATCCTGCCTTGATGGGATAAAAAAAGAAGATGTTCTTTCAGGATTATGGCGGGAGGCTAACAGGCTCTATACCGACAAAGACTATGAATCCGCTCTTGTCAAATATTCTGAGATTTTAGCTCTCAATCCCGGCGATAGTTCCGCCCTGGACATGCTTAACCGATGCGAAGACAGCATAGAGATTGCAAAAAACAGAAACATTGCATCTCTGCTTACTATGGGAGAGAAGGCAAAAAGAAACGGTGATTACAATTTGGCCATCGATTATTTTCAAAAGGTTCTGGAGTTAGATCCCGGCAATAAAGAGGCAAAGAATAAAATATCCGATATTAAGTTTCAAAGCTCACCGGCGGTAAGCGCCCCTGAGGTTGCAAAATTACCTGAAATTCCTCAGCCAAAACCTGTAGACAAAAATTCAGAATTGAAAAGGCTCTGGGAAGAGGCCAACAATCTTTATGCAGGCGGTGATTATGCCGCAGCGCTTAGCAGGTATAACGATATTGTTTTACTGCAACCATCCGATCAAGTTGCCGCACAGATGGCAAGAAAGTGCAGGGACAAGATCGAGCAGGCCCAGTCAAGAGGCTCTGGTTCCAGCACATTATTCTCTCAAGGCCTGGATAAATATAACAGGGCTGATTATGCCGGGGCAGCAGATATATTTGAACAGATATTGATATCTGACCCTGCCAATGACCGGGCTTATGAATATTTAGATAAATCCTATTCCAAACTCAGGGTAGCAGAAGATTACAAGGTTGTGCCCGGGCCCGAATTAAAACAAAGCACCTCTTTGGATACTTATTATCGCAGAGAAGATTTAATACAGGAGCCGTTATCAACCCAGGCTTTTTCCAGCTCAGAAATCGCTGCTATATACCGCGAAGCTTTGAATTTGTACAAAAATAAGCAATATTACGATGCTCTTGAAAAATTTAGAATGATATCTCAAATAGAGTCCAGATACCAGAGCCTATCTCAAAAAAAAATAGAAGAATGCCTAAATCGCATTGAGAAGCCCCAGGATCCAGGCTCGCTAGAGGAGAAATATCAGCTGGCTCTTGATTATTTCAAAAAAGATCTTTACAGCCAGAGCATAGAGCTTTTAAGCGAAGTTTTAGAGACAAAACCGAATTATAAGGATGCTAAAAGATATTTAAATCTATCTCAAGAAAGGCTTAAAATAATAAACGGTTTAAATGAGTTCGAACAGTCTGAATTGGGTAAGAATAAATGAATTTTAAAGAGAGCAAAGTCCGCGTAGTGCTGGATAAAAATTTTAAAGACGACCCTGTCATTGTAATGAGGGGCAGTGTGATAGATGAAGCCGAGCAGGGCCTGTTAATAACCGGAAGGATCTTCATGAAAGTTTTAGAAGAGGATAAAATGGTCGAAAAGCCGATTGATGATGAGACCAAACTTCTTTTTGTGCCCTTTGGAAGCATCAGGTTCTTGGAGTTCATTGTCAGCGGCTCCAAGTATGAGTTATTGAATAAAAAAATCACCAGAGAAGCTCCACTGCCTTCTTCTAAGATTGACAGAGAAGGGGCATTTTAACGACATCAAATATCAAAATCAAATTTCGCTATAGATGGAAAAAATATGTGTTTTAGGTGACGGCGGCTGGGGTACAACAGTCTCTATGTTGCTGCAGGAAAAAGGGCACCAGGTCAGTCTCTGGAGCCACGACAAAGAGTATGCCAAAATCTTGCACAGCAAAAGAGAGAACGAAAAATTCTTTCCCGGTTTTCAATTACCTCTTGACATAGAGGTTACTTCTGATTTAAAAGAAGCTCTTTTAGGCAAAGATTTTATAATTATAGCAGTGCCGTCTATATATATAAAAAGCGTTATAAAAGAGATAGATGGTTTTGATCGTAATTGCGTATTTATCAGTTTAACAAAGGGCATAGAGCAAAATGGTTTTAAAAGGGCCTCTGAGCTGATAACAGAAGAATTATCGGTATTAAATCTGGCGGTTCTCTCAGGTCCTGCCATAGCCTATGAAGTTGCCAATAAGATTCCTTCCAGCGTTGTTGCGGCATCAGAACATGAAGGTATTGCTCAAGCGGTGCAGGATTTATTCCTAAGTTCTTATTTTAGGGTCTATACTTCTAAAGATGTCATAGGAGTTGAGCTAGGCGGCGCTCTAAAGAATATTATTGCTATAGCCGCCGGCGTATGCGATGGGCTTGGATTCGGAGCCAATACCAAGGCGGCTCTTTTATCCCGCGGCCTGGCAGAGATGGCCAGATTTGGCAAGATTATGGGCGCTTGTGCTGAGACGTTATTTGGTTTGAGCGGATTAGGAGATATGATTACCACATCTTTCAGCCCCAAAAGCAGGAACAGGACTCTGGGTGAAGAGATAGGCAGAGGCAAAAAAATAGACTCTATTTTAAAGAGCAAAAATACTATAGCCGAAGGTTTCTATACCGCTAAGGCTGTCTATGAATTCTCTAAAAATAACAATATAGATATGCCGATAACAGAGCAGGTTTATCAGGTTCTTTACTGCAATAAGCCGCCCTATCAGGCTGTCTGCGACTTAATGTCCAGAGAAGCAAAACCTGAAAAACTCTAACCACCCTCTTAAGCCGTGTCAACCGTGTAGGTTGACACGGTTATTCAAATAATTCAGCTGGGCATAGAAATGTGTTTTATCTTTTCCGGGCAGTTACGAACAGCTAATTTGCTATTTTTCTTTTTTGAGAGCGCGTATTATAAAGAGCAGGACAATTGTCCCCATAGGCAGCCAGGTAGCGCCCATTATCTTCAAAGTCCTGTCTTTTGCTATAAGCCCTGCAGTTAGGCATATAAGACCTACTAAAATGAAGGTGGAGGGAAGCATTATAAATCCAATTTTCTGTATCTTCTTCATAGCTCTTTTCTCACAATATCAACAAACACCAGCTTGTTTATTATAAGGCCAGCCTTTAACGAAGATGTCTAAACATAGGGATAAAACCTATTTCTAATTATATAGCAATCTGCCATCCAGTCTATACTAAATTGGGACAGGAGCTGTAACCAATGGCCATTTACCCCACCGCTCAGTCTGCATTAGTTTTACCTTTGCTTGGTAACTTAAGTTTACGGTTTTTATAGTTTTGGGGAGAGGCGGCTATTGGCAGTGTCAGGCGTTTTATTTTAAGCCATCTGCCATGAGCTAGGAGTAAATAACTAATTATTTGACCAATCCCGATCTCATTGTTAATATACTATCTCAATCCGGGGCGTAGCGCAGTTTGGCTAGCGCGTCTGAATGGGGTTCAGAAGGTCGGGAGTTCAAGTCTCCCCGCCCCGATTAATAAATTTAATATGCTATAAAGTTAATATGAGTTTGGCTAGCGCGTCCGCCATGATGTGTGGCGGAAGGTCGGGAGTTCAAGTCTCCCCGCCCCGATTGCGATTAAATAAGTTGCTTGTATTGATAACCGTGTGCTAAAATAAACGTGGTTATAACTCTTTAAAAGAGGAGGCATACAGATGGAAGCATACTGCGTAAAGTGCAAGGCGAAGAAAGAGATGCAGGACACACAAGACGTGACGCTTAAAAACGGACGTAAAGCGTTAAAAGGTAAATGCCCGGTTTGCGGGACCTCTCTGTTTCGTATCCTGGGTTCTAAATAGCATAAAAAGTTTTAAGTAGTGGATTCTTTTCATAAAGCAAAACTTATTGCCGGCCTTATCCGGGAGAAGAGCGGTTTTCATACTGTGATTATGGATATGAGACAGGCAATAAGTTTTGCTGATTTTTTTGTTATATGCAGTGCCGATTCCAGCCGCCAGGTCAAAACCATAGCTGACTATATAGCGTCCTCTGGCAAGAAGAAAGAAATCAAGATCTGGCATAGCGAAGGATACGAAAACAGCAGCTGGGTATTACTTGACTGCGGAGATGTAGTTGTCCATGTGTTTATAGAAGAATTAAGAGGATTTTACGAACTGGAGAGATTGTGGCGCGATGTTCCGGTATATTCTTAAGGTAAAATTTTTTTATGATTGATATCGAAGAAAGACTGATTAGCTATCTTAAAAAGATAGCAGAAGATTTAGGTTTTGGAGGCATAAGTGTAGAGATAAGTACACCCCGCGCTCAGAGCTATGGCGACCTTTCCTCTAATATCGCACTTAAACTCTCAAGTTGTCTTGGCAAAAAACCTCAAGATGTTGCCTCTGATATCATTTCAAAGCTTTGTTCTGACTTTAGCGATATTTTTGAAAAGATAGAGCTGGCTGAGCCGGGCTTTATAAATTTTTATTTTTCCAGTTGTTACCTTAACTCATTTCTAGCCGATCTGCTAAAAGAAAGGGAAGATTATTTTTCAATCTCTGCCGGCGATGGAGAGAAAGTGCTTATTGAATTTGTCTCTGCTAATCCTACCGGCCCGCTGTCCATTGCTCACGGAAGGCAGGCTGCTATAGGGGCTTCTTTGGCTAGGATACTTAAAGTTTGCGGCTATAAAGTAATTAAGGAATATTATATAAATGACGAAGGGAATCAAATTGTTCTTTTGGGGGAGTCTTTGCGGGGGAGGTGTTTCCAGTTGCTAGGCGAAAATACAAAGATACCCGAGAACGGCTATCAAGGCGATTATTTGATAGATTTAGCCAGGCAAATTATCGCAAGCGGCAAGTTAAGCCTTGATGCATTAAAGGGTAAAGACAAATACTATTTCAGCGAATATGCGGTAGAGCATATTTTAACTGGCATAAAAAAATCTTTATCCGATTTTGGCGTGGATTTTGATCTTTGGATTTCTCAAAAAGATGTTGCTTCCAAGGATAAGATAAGCCAAATGGCGGCTCGTTTTAAAGATAAAGGTTTGATATACGATAAAGACGGCGCGCTTTGGTTTAAGTCTTCTCTTTTCGGAGACGACCAGGATAGGGTCATTCAGAAGAATGACGGCGAATATACCTATTTTGCAGCCGATATCGTGTACCATGAAAATAAGTATTGTAGAGATTATGGCCTGTGCATAGATATCTGGGGGCCTGATCATCACGGCTACATAGAGCGGGTGATGTCTGCGGTGGAGGCTCTTGGCTATGAGAGGAACAGGCTTAAGATACTCATAGTGCAGCTGGCGACTCTATACAGGGCAGGCCAGCTCCTCAAGCTATCTACCAGAAAGGGCGAGACTATAACTTTAGATGAAGTTGTATCAGAGATAGGTAAAGATGCAGCTTTATATTTTTTGCTGAGTAGAAAACTAGACAGCCATCTTGATTTTGATTTAGAGCTTGCTAAAAAACAGACACCGGAAAACCCTGTCTACTATATACAATATGCCCATGCCAGAATATCCAGCATGCTAAGCCACAGCTTGCAAAAAGGCTTAAAGTTGCAAGATGTGCCTGATGCTGAAATTTTGAGCAATCTAAAAGATAAAGACGAAAAAGATCTGCTTAGGTCTATGATGCAGTTTAAAAGGATTATTAGAATATCTGCTCTTACTATGGAGCCGTCTCTGGTAGCCTCTTATCTGCATGAGTTAGCCCAGAAATTTCATGGTTTTTATAATAAACATAGGGTTATAACCGAAGACCTCTCTCTATCGCAAGCGCGCTTGTATCTGTGCCAGGCAGCCGGGCTTATATTTAAAGACGGCTTATCTCTGCTTGGTATCTCTGCTCCTGATAATATGTAGCATGTTTGAAATACTTAAATTATATTTAGGAGAAAAAGTCCAATACAATATTTTAAGTAAAAGATTAACAGAGCTGGGTTATCAGAGAACTGAGAGCATAACCTCCCGGGCAGAATTCTCTATCAAGGGCAACAGCATTACTATTTATCCTTCCAGCTACGATTTTCCTGTGCGCTTAGAACTGGATGATAACATTGTACGCTCCATAAAAGCGTATAACTATGTTACAGGAGATGTTTTGGAAGAACACGGGATGTTGATAGTTCTGCCTGCCAGGATAAATAGCACTGCAGACAGAGAAAGCGTATATCTGGAGTCTTTTCCGATCAGTAATTTTCTGGATATAGAGAAAGGGGACTATGTTGTTCATGTTGCCCATGGCATAGGAAGATTTCTCGGAATAAAGAAGATAGATAAGGAAGATTTCTTTCTAATCAGTTATCAGGATAAGGATAAATTATATATTCCACTAAAAGATGCCCACCTTTTACAGCGATATGCTGGTTTTGCCGGCCGGGCTCCTAAGTTAAGCAAACTGGCAAGCCGTGAATGGCAGAAAACGAAAAACAGGGCAGTAAAAGGCATAAGAAGCTTTGCTGTGGATTTACTTGAGATTCAAGCCGCAAGGTCCGATAGATGCGGTTATGCTTTTTCTCCTGATACAGAATGGCAGCAGGAACTGAAGAGAAGTTTTCAGTTTAAAGATACTCCTGATCAGGAAAAAGCTATAGAAGAAGTTGTAAGGGACATGGAGTCCGGCTACCCTATGGACAGGCTTATATGCGGAGATGTAGGTTACGGTAAAACCGAAGTTGCCCTTCGGGCAGCGTTTAAAGCTGTTATGGATAATAAGCAGGTTGCTATGCTGGTGCCCACGACCCTGTTGGCAGAGCAGCATTACCGCAGGTTTCTGGATAGGTTAAGAAAATTTCCTGTTTGTGTAGAGATGTTGTCGAGATTTAGGACCGAAAGCGAGCAGAATAAAATTATAAAAGATATAAGCCGGGGTAAAGTAGATATTATCATAGGTACCCACAGGCTGCTTTCAGACGATGTTATATTTAAAGATTTAGGAATTTTAATTATAGATGAAGAGCAGAGATTCGGAGTTATTCAAAAAGAGAAATTTAAAAAATACCGCCAGGTAGTGGATGTTTTAACTCTATCGGCAACTCCTATTCCAAGGACTCTTTATATGTCTCTTTTAGGCATAAAGGATATGTCTGTCATAAATACTCCTCCGGAGGACAGGCTTCCTATAGAGACCTATCTCTGCGAATTTGACGAGAGAATAGTCGAGCGGGCTATAAAAATGGAGTTAGACAGAGGCGGCCAGGTTTTCTTTGTCCACAACAGGATAAACGGCATAGAAAGAGTAGCTAATCAAATAAAGAAGCTTGTTCCTTATGCCGAAGTTGCTGTCGGCCATGGCAGAATAGCGGAGAAAGACTTAGAAGACATAATGATT
>JAQUNS010000008.1 GCA_028717465.1 Candidatus Omnitrophota bacterium | reverse complement strand
AAACTTCCAGCCCGCACGACCTTGCTCCCTTTGCCGCCAACACCGGGTATACCGTTCCACCGGCTATAAGCCCGACTCTATTCATAAACAAATACCCCTTTTGGAATTTAATATAAAATCGACAAGCATGTCTAAATCTTTATTCTTTGCCTTCTCAGGATTTAAAATTTCAATCGCCTTGGAAATAGGATGCTTTGATAAAAAAAGTATCCGGAAATATTTTTTCAACGCCATTCTGTCTTGAGTGCTGTACCCGGCTCTTTTAAGTCCCTCTAGATTTAGCCCTCGTACCCTGGCAGGATGTCCGTCACACATAGAAAAAGGCGGTATATCCTGAGTAACCTTAGAACCTCCGCCTATAATAGAAAGCTTTCCGACCCTGACAAATTGATGTATGGCAGCAAGCCCTCCCAGTATTGCGCTATCTCCTATTGTAACATGCCCCGCTAAAGTACCCACGTTTGCCACCACAACATTGTTGCCTATTTTGCAATCGTGAGCTATGTGGGCATAGGCCATAATAAGATTGCCGCTGCCGATTTCGGTCTTGCCGTTTTCTCCTGTTCCAGGATTCATGGTCACAAACTCTCTTATTCTGTTATTATCTCCTATGATAAGCAATGTTTTTTCGCCTTTATATTTGAGGTCCTGAGGAATGCTTCCGATAACAACATTAGAGAATATCTGATTATTTTTACCGATTGTAGTATATCCTGATATAGAACAGAAAGGCCCTATTTTGGTGCCTTCTTTAATCTCGACGTTGTCTTCTATTACAGAGTAAGGGCCTACCTCGACATTTTGCGCTATTTTGGCTTTTTTACTGACAACTGCAGTTGAATGAATCATTATCTTTCGACTAATGCAAAAAGTAGAGTCGCTTCGGCAACTACCTTGCCATCAACAAAAGCTTTGGTGTACATCTCCCCGGTTTTGGTCCTCAGGCGCCCGACTTCCGATTCCAATCTTAAAACATCGCCCGGTACAACCGGCTTCCTAAACCTAACATTGTCCACACCCATAAAAAATGCGAGTTTGCCGCGATGCTGCTTCTGGCTAAGCATCAGTATCCCGGACACCTGAGCCATAGCTTCTACTATTAAAACACCCGGCATAACAGGCCTGCCCGGAAAGTGCCCTTTAAAAAAATATTCATCTGGTTTTAAATGTTTTATGCCGACCGCGCTTTTGCCTTCATCTATCTCTATTATGCTATCCACAAAAAGAAACGGCTCCCTGTGAGGCAATATCTGTTTAATATCGTTAACTCCGAGCGGCAGCTTAAAATCTTCCAAACCTCCTTTCTGTATCCCTGCCTGCATAAATCTTTTGCTCTGCTGCTGTATTCTTCTGGCCAATCTAATATTAAGAGGATGGCCGCTTTTAATCCCGACTATATTTGCCTCTAACCCGCACCCTAACAGGTATAAATCCCCTATCAGATCCAGAACCTTATGCCTGGCAGGCTCATCTTCCAATCTATAGGTATTATCTATAAGGCCTTTGTTCCCGACTACAAGAGTATTAGTATAATCCGCACCCTTACCCAGGCCCATACGAGTCAATCTTTCGGCCTCTTCCTCAAGGCAAAACGTACGGCTTGGAGCAACCTCCTGAGCAAAAGTGTCTCTGCCTAATACATATCTGATGTATTGCGCTTTTAACTGCGGATGTTCGTAATTAAGAAGATAAGAGATATTTAAATTATCGCTTGGAAAGGCCATCAGAGAAGCCTCTTCGTCCTCAACCAAAACAGGCTCTTTAAGCTGAAAAACTTTTCTGCGCGCAGACTGCTGCACTATACCGGATTCTTTGAGCATTCCTAAAAACGGAGAAGCGCTGCCGTCTAGGCCGGGAACTTCTATGCCATCTATTTCTATCAGCAAGTTATCTATCCTAGATGCAGCAAAAGACGCCATAAGATGCTCTATGGTATGGACCTCTACGCCGTTAATCCCTACAGATGTGCGCCGAAGGCTTTTTGTTAATTCTAAAACGCAAGATATGTGCGCCGGAATAAGAGGGGAGTTTTCAATATCCGTCCTTTTAAATACTATACCGTGATTCTCTCCTGCAGGCTTGATTTTTAGATTAACTTTCTTATTGGTATGTAGGCCGACTCCTGAAATAGCAACTTCTTTTGAAATGGTATGCTGATATTCCACTTAAGACGCCCTTTCTCTGAGCCTATCCAGCTCCTCCTCAAGTTCTCTGATTTTTTCTTGAAGAGACTTGACGCATTTATAAAAATCGGGCAATTTTTGAACACAGGCATTGATCCTTTTAGCTGTACTATGAGGCTTGGCAGGATAACCCGAGACAACCTCGCCTTCTGGCACAGACTTAGTAACTCCGGCTTGAGCAGCTACTCTGGCATTATCCCCTATTGTAATGTGCCCCACAACTCCTGACTGGCCGGCCAGAATCACGCCTTTGCCTATTTTGGTGCTGCCTGAGATTCCGGATTGCGCAACTATAATAGAGTTTTCGCCTATATCTACATTGTGTGCAATCTGAACCAGGTTGTCTATTTTGGTGCCTTTCCTTATGTGCGTTCTTCCGAAACGAGCTCTGTCAATTGTAACATTAGCGCCTATCTCTACGTCATCCTCTATGAAAACCGTGCCTATCTGAGGTATTTTATAGTGAACGTCTTTAACCGTAGCATAGCCAAAACCATCGCTTCCTATAACAGCACCGGAATGAATAATAACGTTATTTCCGATAGTGACCCTTTCTCTTATTGTTACATGAGGATGTATTACGCAATTAGAACCTATCTTAGTGTGGTGCCCGACATAAGCTCCAGCCTGCAGAACAGTATCATCTCCTACGCTGGCACCGTCTAATATTACAACATGGGGTTGGATGCAGATATTCTTGCCTAAACTGACTTTTTTACCTATTATAGCCGTAGAATGTATGCCGGCCTCAGGCTTCTTTTCGTTAGGAGAGAAATGGGAGACCAGCTGAGCAAAAGCCAAAGAAGGGTTCTCTGTTTTTACTATCGTTTTGTTGGTACTTTCCACAGACTCTGAGGTAATTATCGCAGAAGCCCTGGTAGTATTGATAAGAGACAGGTACTTTGGGTTTGCTATAAAAGTAATATCGCCTTCCTGAGCCTCTTTAATGCCTGATATGCCTCTAATAATAACATTGCTATCCCCGATAATTTCGCCGCCTATAAGCTCTGCTATCTTGGAAAGGCTTAAATTTATATGAGGATTAAAACCATTCTCATTGTAACCAAAATTTTTGTCCAAATTAATACCCTTTGTAACTATTTTTTATATTGCTTGTTCAAATATTTTAACATCTCTTCTGTAATATCCAAATCTTTATTTTTATATAAAAGGGCTCTGGAATTAAACACTATCGTATAGCCTTTTGATTTGCCGTATTCCTCGATAACACCGTTAATCTCTTCTAAAATTGCTTCGATAATTTCATTTCTCTGGCGCATCAGATCTGTTCTGACCTCGCGGTCAAACTGCCTGAGGCTCTCCATCTTTTGATCTAATTCCACCTTTAGGGATTCTTTTTCTTTATCCGAAAGGATGTCGATTCTTTCTTTCAACTTGTCAATCTCTTTTAACTTGGCATCGATATCTTTCTGCTTCTCTTCCCCTATCTTGGTGAGTTTCTCTTCCTCGTCTTTAGTTTTTTGGTACTCGTTAAACACTTTCTCTAAATCCACGCAAGCATATTTATCTGCCGCATAAAGATAACCTGAAGATAACGAGCAAACAATCAAAAGCGCCAAAAAAATGTTTTTCATAAACATACTCCTCCTTTAAAATTTATGTCCCATGCTAAAATGAACTCTTCCGCTTTTAGAATCACCAGATTCGGCATCTAGAGGGTAGCCGTAATCTAAACTTATAGGCCCTATAGGAGTTTTAAGCCTCAATCCGCATCCCAAGCTGGACTTATAGCCTCCCGAGCCAAAATCGCTTTTCTTAGCCCAGACATTTCCTAGGTCGTAAAAAAAAGCACCTTTAATATTTTCATATACCGGAAATGTAAGTTCTAAATTACCGACCAAAAGGGCTTCGCCGCCAACAGGGTCGGTAGTTTTAACGGTATCCTTTGGGCCAACGGATCTTTCGTCATACCCTCTGATAGTATAGGCACCTCCTGCGAAAAACCTCTCATATAATGGTACTGTTGATGTTTTACCATACTTATCTATTATACCAGAATTCATCCTCAAATTTAAAATCCAATTTCCATACACGGGGTAAAAGTAACTAAACTGGTTTGTCTGGCGGATAAAATCTACATTTCCGCCCATAAAGCCGCCGACATTTTCTATGCTTGAGCTGAAGTAGTAACCTTTTCTGGGGTCAAAAACATTGTCTCTGGTCTCTCTGGCAAAAGTCAGCCTGGCTGCATGTATATTCTTTGATCCAGCCTCGTTTTTAAGTGAATCAGAAACGTCATCTGCCACATTTGAAATATCTATCTTGTCAAAGCGGAGCCTTAAATGTAAGCTGTTGTACTCAGATATATCCTTGCCGAATCTCAATGCAAAACCTTTTCTCTCTTCATCCCAGGCATATCCTATATCTCTGGCCCGGTCCCTGCTATGCTGATAAAGATCCAGGCCGAAAAGATAAGGGTGGCCGAATATCCAGGGTTCGGTAAAACTTAACTCGTAATCATTTCTAATGGTACCTATTTCGGCGCGCAAAGAAATCTGCTGGCCTGCGCCGGTAAAAGTAGGCATGTTCATAATATCGAAATTACGTTGGCTTATTTCGACAAAACCTATAAACTCGTCTATAGAACTATACCCGGCACCAAAACTGAGCTCTCCGGTTTTAGACTCTTTGACTCTAATAGATAAATCTTGCTTGTTTTTCTCATCCGTAGATGCCACATCAAAATCTATCTCTTCAAAATAGCCAAGATTCTGCAGCCTCTGGCGCGATCTCTTTATCTTGCTGCCTTCAAATTTGTCACCCGGCAATATTTTTAACTCTCTTCTTATGACAACATCTTTTGTTTTAACATTGCCTCTTATATCTATTTTATTTACATAGTTTACATCATTTTCAACAACAGAATATTTTATATCCACTAAACCGGTCTCTGGATTAACAGCGGGCACGGTCTCGATGGCGGCTTTGATGTAGCCCCTGTCAAAGTAGAAATCCTGCAGGCTTTGAGTATCGGACTTTAAAGATTCATAGCTAAATACACTGCCTTCTTTCATAGCGAAAGATTTTTTAACTTCCTGATCAGAAAACACTTCTGCGCCTTTTAATTCAACAACGCCTACTTTATACTGCTTACCCTCTTCTATGTTCAAAGTCAAAACCATTCTTCCTTTTTTGTCGTAACTTTCTTCAGACCCCAGCTTAACATCGAGATATCCGTTTTTCTTATAAAAACTCTCTATTTTAGATAAATCGTCTTTTAAGACATCTTCTTTGTAAACCCCGGACCTGAACCAAGCCTTGTTTCTGGTCTTGATTAGTTTTAATATCCTCTTTTCTTTGTATGCTTTTACGCCTTTTATGTTAACAGATTTTATCCTTACCCTTCCGCCTTCATTAACTATTATGACAACGGTTGTTTTGCCGGAAGACTTGTCGGTATCCAGTTCATAATCTATCTTAACATCTGCAAATCCTTTTTCCTGATACTTAAGCCTTATCTCTTCAATATCTGTCCTGAGCTGCCATTTGTCAAAAAACTGCTCCGGCTTACTTTTGATCCACTGTTTTAACTTCTCTTCATTAAAAACACGGTTGCCTTTAAAAACTACGCTGTTAATATACGGCGCTTCCTGAACATAGAACAGTATCACAACGCCGTCGGTTGCTTCTTTAGCTTCGACAGCAACGTCTGTGAAATAACCGGTAGCATAGAGCCTTTTTATGTCTTCGTCTATTAACTGTTGAGAAAAGGCTTGCCCGGAGCGTATTTTAACTTTAGCCATAATAGCCGACTCGCTGACATTAGTATTTCCGGAAATCTTAACATCGACAATTTTAGGCATATCTTGGGCCAAAGACAAAGAACATAAAAAAACCAGCGCCAACAATACCGGGATAAATGGTTTTACTTTCAACTTAAATTGACCTCCATTCTGTAAAGGTTTTCAAACCGGGTATACTCTTTTATAAATGCAAGCTTTACTGTATCAACCGGGCCGTTTCTCTGCTTGGCTATAATGACATCTGCCACGCCCTTGCCCTCTTCCTCAGAAGGCTTGTAATACTCTTCTCTAAATAGTAGTACAACCAGGTCAGCATCTTGCTCTATAGCTCCGGATTCGCGTAAGTCGGATAACTGGGGCCTCTTGTCCTGTCTCATCTCAGCGGCCCTGGAAAGCTGGCTCACCGCAATAAGCGGTATGTTTAATTCCCTGGCCAAATCTTTCAAGCTGCGTGATATTTCAGATATCTCCTGTTGCCTGTTTTCAAAATGATAACTACACCTCATAAGCTGCATATAGTCAACTATCATAAGCTTGATATTGTGGTGGGCTTTAAGCCTGCGAGCTTTAGCCCGCAGTTCCAATATGCTTGATCCTGCCGTATCGTCTATATAAAGCGGAGCTTCGGCAAGTTTGCCGGCTGCGCTTGTAAGTTTAGGCCAGTCCTCCGGAGTTAAAAATCCGCGCCTAACCTTATGGGCATTTACATGAGCATGGGAACAGAGCATCCTATGGACTAACTGCTCTTTGGACATTTCCAAGCTGAATATGGCAACGGGCACTTTCTCTTCCAGTATCGCATGTTCTGCGATACAGCAGACAAAAGCAGATTTGCCCATAGACGGCCTACCGGCTACTATAATTAAATCGGAATTCTGTAATCCTGCCGTAAGAGAGTCGAAGTCGCTGTACCCTGTAGATACGCCTGTTATAGTGCTCTGCCTTTGGTAAAGGCTGTCTATTGTTGTAATGCTGGATTTGATAAGGTCTTTCATGGAAGATATTTTGCCTTCCATCTTATGGCCGACTATCTCAAAAATAGCCCTCTCTGACTCATCCAACAATGTATCTACATTTTCTAATGACTGATAGCACTTCTTTATTATGCCGGTTGAGCTGTCTATCAGAGAGCGCAGAATATATTTTTCTTTTACTATTCTGGCATAATGTTGAATGTTGGCGGCTGAAGGCACAGAATTAGAGATTTGGGCAAGATATGCCGGACCCCCTATCTCGTCTAAAGAGCCTCTGTTTTTCAGCTCTTCGGAAAGCGTAAGTAAATCTACGGCAGAATTATTATCGTAGAGGCTCACTATGGTGCTGAAAATGGCCTTATGGGCATCTTTGTAAAAATAATTTTCTTCCAGTATTTCTATTGACTGCGCTATGGCATCTGAAGAGAGCAGCATAGAACCTAAAACAGCGATTTCAGCTTCTATATTTTGAGGCGGAACCTGCTCTAACGGCAGGTTGGATTTTTTCGAAGATTTTACCATTAAATCACTCTTTGACAACCCAAACCTTAACCTTGGCTACGATATCAGAATGTAAGCTAACCGGCACTTGATAAACACCCAGCTCCTTTATGGGCTCATCCAATATAATTGCATGCCTATCTATTTCAAAACCCTCTTCTTTTAAAGACCTGGCTATATCTATATTGGTCACCGCACCATACATTTTCTCTTCCTCTCCGGCTTTAACCTTTATGGTAAGAGATACTCCCGAGAGCTTCTCTTTCAGTTCTTTAAGCCTATTTAACACCCTGGCCTTTTTTTTATTATCTGAGCTCTCTCTGGCCTCAAAGTCTTTTAAAGCAGCAGGAGTTGCTTGGCAAGCTATGCCTTTGGGAATCAGAAAATTATAAGCGTAACCATTCTTTACATTGACTAAATCACGCTTTAAACCCAGGCCTTTATAGTCTTCCAGTAGTATTACTTTCATCAGTCGGTCACAAAAGGCAGCAGCCCCATTATTCTGGCATTTTTAATAGCGGCAGACATCTTTCTTTGATGCTTGGCGCAGTTGCCGCTTGAATTTCTTGTTCTCATCTTGCCCCTGTCACTGGTAAAATTCTGCAGCAAATCGATATCCTTATAATCTATATCCTTTATATCTTTAGCGCAGAACCTGCAATACTTCTTTTTTCTTTTGATGTTTTTAGCAGGCATTTTTTTTGCGAATCTGGTCTTTTCACTCTTCAAAATGGCACCTCACCTTCTTCTGTTAAGCCTGAATTATCTTCGGGCATCTCTTCTGGCGTAACGTCTTCTTCAGGCTCAGAAAACACTGCTCCATCTTCTTTGCCTCTGCTCAAAAACTGAACCCTGTCAGCTATAACATCTAAAGCGTTATATTTTTTGCCTTCATACTCCCAATTCCTATACTGAAGGCGCCCCTCTATAAAAACCAGCCTTCCTTTGGCAAGATATTTATTGCACGATTCGGCTTGTTTTCCGAAAGTTACTATTCTTACAAAACAGGTCTCTTCTTTTTTGTCTCCGACTTGGGTTTTAAAAGACCTGTTAACCGCAATGCCAAAACTTACTACCGATGTACCGGATGGGGTATAACGCATCTCAGGATCGCGCGTTAAATTACCCATTAACAATACTTTATTAAGGCTGGGCATTTAACTCTCCTTTTTTACTATAAGAAATCTCAGTATATTAGCATCTAGCTTCCACTCGCCGGCAAGATCTATGGAAGCGCTCTCTGGCATTTCAAAATCCCCCAAAACATATATCCCCTCCTGGAATTTCTTCATAGGATAGGCTAACTGCCTTCTCTGCCAGATATTAAACGCTAAAACTTTGCCATTTTTTTTAGTTATCTTAGCCTTAATCTCGTCCATCTCAGAGATTGCTTCTGCTTCACTCATGTCAGGACGCAAAATAAACATTATTTCATATTTTTTCATTAAACTCTCTCCCCTTTTAGCAGACGATATTAACACATAACAAAATTGTTAGCAACCTTAAACTGATTTAATATTATTGTAATAAGACATGGCCTTATCAACACCCTCTTTGAGGTAAAAATAGATTAATTCAACTGTTTTTTTTATTATCTGAGCATATTCATCCTGTTCTCTCTTGTCAATCGGATTAAGGACATAATCTTCTAGGGTTGCGCTATTTTGAGGCTGGCCTATGCCTATCCTTATCCGGGGAAAATCTTCTGTTTCTATCGCACTTATTATCGATCTTAATCCATTATGCCCTCCGCAGCCGCCCCGGGATTTCAGCCTTAACACTCCTTTATCCAGATTAAAATCGTCACAGATAACCATAATATCTGAGTTTTTAAACCCATACCTTCTTTTAAGGCAGAGAACAGCTTCTCCGCTTAAATTCATAAAATTACAGGGTTTCGCTAAAAAAACACTGTTCAAAGACAATGTCCTGTTGAATTTTAGGAATCTCGCTATAGCTTTGGCAGTTTTGGTTTTAGATTCGATAGACTTTTTATCTGTAACAGCTACTTGGGATTTGCATCTATTCTTTTTAAAAGACAGGCCGTGATCCTGGGCTATTTTATCCAGAACCATAAATCCAAGATTATGCAAGCTGTTTTGATACTTCAATCCAGGGTTGCCAAGTCCGCATAGTAGCAGCATGCTAATCTTACTGTTCGGCGCCTTTCTTTTTCGGCTCTTCCGGCTCTTCCTCTTTTGGCTTTCTCTCTTTTATAACTTCAGGTTCTTGCGCAACCTCAGATTCAACCTTCTCTTCAACCATCTCTTCTCTAGGCGCAACAACATGGACAAATACTCTGCTAGAATCACCGGTTAATTTAACTCCCGGGGGTAAGCTCAGATCCGAAAGGTGTAAAGAATCACCTATCTGCATATTGTCGACATTGATCTCTATTTTTGACATCACTTCAGAGGCCTTGCACTCTATTTCAACCTCCCGCAACAGATGGTCAAGTACTCCGCCGTCTCTTTTTACGCCGACAGGCTCGCCTTTAATCTCAAGAGGGACTTTAATCTTTATTATCTCGTCTAAAGAGATCTCCTGAAAATCAACATGTATTATTCTGCCTTTTATTACATCATGTTCGACATCTTTTAAGATAGCAGTCTTTATCTCTTCCCCTTTACCGGAAACAACGTGAATCTCGGCAATAAAGCTCTCAGAATGTGCTTCGTGAAGAATCCTAACTAAATCAGCTTCTTTGAGCTCAATCGGAATATTAACACCCTTCTTGTATAGTATGGCCGGAACAATACCTTTCCGCCTTATTATGCCGGCATATTTTTTGCCGACGCCGTCTCTTCTTTTAACATCAATCCTTAACTTTTCCATTATTCCTCCTAATGAGCACAGATTACACAGATTTACAAAACCCGATTACATAGATTAATTAAAACAATATACAAACAGTAAACAACTAATATTTACTGAACAAAACCTACTTAATTCAATCGGTGTAATCATATCAAAAATATATGATTACCTATATCACCCAATTTAAGAGGGTCATACTATATACCACAAAAACCATCTAATTTGCAAGCAGTTTATCAATCAAACAATACGCTTATAGAAACTTCCTTATGGATTCTTTTGATCGCCTCTCCTAAAAGCGGGGCTACAGAAAGAACCTCTATTTTATCAATAGCCTTTTCCTTGCCCAAAGGAATAGTGTCTGTGACATATATCTTTTTTATAGAAGATTTCTTTAGCCGCTCTGGGGCAGGGCCAGAAATAACCGGATGGGTTATCCCGGCATAAACAGCCTTGGCACCCTTGCTTTTAAGAGCTTCTACCGCTTCGACTAAGGATCCGGCTGTGGCTACTATATCATCGATAATACAGACATCCCTGCCTTCTATCTCTCCCAATATATTCATGGCTTCGGTTTTATCTGTACTGATTCTGCGTTTATCGACTATGGCCAAGGGCACGCCTAGTTTTTTAGCATAAGCTCTAGCCATTTTAATTCCGCCGACATCAGGAGATACAACGGTTAAATTGGAACAATCCACGTTCTTCTTAATGTGGTCGACAAAAATCTTTACTGCCAGCAGATTATCCAAAGGTATATCAAAAAAACCCTGAATCTGGCCGGCATGCAAATCCATCGTAAGAACTCTGTTGGCACCTGCAACAGTAATAAGGTTAGCAACCAATTTAGCCGATATCGGAACACGGGGCTGATCTTTCCTGTCCTGGCGGGCATAGCCGAAATAAGGAATAACCGCAGTAATCCTGACAGCAGATGCCCTTTTAAGGGCGTCAATCATAATAAGAAGCTCCATCAGATTATCATTGGGGGGCGAACAAGTAGGTTGAATTATAAATACATCGTTGCCTCTTATATTCTGCTCTATTTTTAAGCTTATCTCCCCTTCGCTAAACCTTGTAACCGAAGCCTCCCCTAACTTTACGCCCAGATAATCGCATATCTTTTTAGCAAGCTCCATATTGGCATTACCGGAAAATATAGTCAACCTATCCATTGTTTTTCCTCCATTTAGCACAGATTACGCAGATAAAATATCACGAGATTGGCGCAGGTGGCTATCTGTGGTTTTTTATAATCTGTGTTCATCTGTGTTGCATTTTTTCTTCAATACCCTGGCAGGCACTCCGACAACAGTTTCGCCTGCGGCTATTTTACTGTTTTTAGTTACAACACTGCCTGCCCCTGTTATGGCGCCCTTGCCTACTTCAACAGGAGCCACCAGAGTAGTATTGCTTCCTATAAAAGCATTGTCTCTTATTATTGTCCTGTTTTTACTTTTACCGTCATAATTAGCCACTACAGTGCCGGCCCCTATATTAACATTGTTTCCGATACAGGCATCACCGATGTAAGAAAAATGTTTTATCTTGGTATGCCTGCCTACTTTAGAACGG
>JAQUNS010000007.1 GCA_028717465.1 Candidatus Omnitrophota bacterium | reverse complement strand
GCTAAAAGCATATTATTGATCGGAACCGCAAAAAATGACCCATCCCACAGCTGCAGGAACTCTGCCTTGTCCAAAAACGATAAAGAATCAGGGGATTTAATCTCTATCCTATCAGGATATGAGGTAGCTATAACATATTCTCCTTTTAATTGCACAATAAAAGGCTCGGTGATTCTAGAAAGATATCTCTCTTTATCTTTAAGGTAAAATTCGTTCAAATAAAGCCCGTTTTTCCGGGCGGATTTTACAATATTTTCGCCGAAATAATCCGGATTTTCATTGCCTTGAATCAGCGCCCCGCAATAGTCAATATTGCTGCTGTCTACGTAATAACCGGCAAGTTCTTTAAGTGCCCAGTCAACGGAATGATACTGTGCGTAACACTGCCGTAAAACTGTAGATATAAAGATTGTTAACAAAAAGCCGGCTATTTTACAATTGTTTAACAGTTTTGGTTTTGAAATTTGCATATCAATTTTTCTGTTGCCAGATTATTTAGTCTACTGTGCTCTATCAAGCAGGCAATGCAACGCTCCCGGGGTTCCTATTGTGTATCCAACTGCCTTTATAGACTATATACGGACCAGTTTCCATTATATCATATAAGCAGTAAGTTATAAGCCCATAGATATATACCTCGTATGTATAACTATTATTGGTGCCAAGCTGCTCTATTTCTGCTGGCCGGAACCGAAAAGATAATCTATTATAGGGCCGGGGCCGCAGAATAAAACCGCTTGAAACCCCAGCTCTTTCGCTGCCGTTATGAACTCGGGCCTATCGTCCGTATAAAAAGCTTCCTGAGCCAGGCACCCCGCTCTCTCCAGTGCAATTTGATATATTCTACTGTCTGGCTTTGCAATCTTCTCCTGATAGGATAATACCAGGCTGTCCGCCTCATGCAGTATCGGAAATTTTTCCGAAACATATTCAAAGTGAGCCTTATTGATATTAGAGATTATAAAAAATTTTGGAAATTTTTTCTTTATCTCTTTTATGATTTTAGTCAGGCTCAGATTTTCCCAAAAGATATCATTCCATATTGCAAAAAAATCTTCTTTATTTAAGCCTTTCAGGCCAAGATTATCTTTTGCTGTGCAAAAAAACTGCTGTTCTGTTAAGAGGCCTTTGTCAAAGTCGTCGGCATAGCAAGAGCCAAAGAAGAATCCATAAATATGCTGTGGCTTAATGCCAGTATAGCGGACTATTTTGTTAACCGCCCTGATATGGTCAAAAAAAATCAGTACATTACCTAAATCGAACATTACAACTTTTATCTTGGCCATTGATATCGGCTATTTAAATCTATTTTTTAAAAATACTCCTCTGATATTTGTGGTATTTTAACATGGGCTTTACGGGATTTAAAGCAAAACAGGGAATTGACCCAGGCAAGAATTATCTGGAATCCCTTAGCGAGCTTGTATCTATATATACAAAGTTTAAATTAAGCGCCTCAACTATCCCGGCCAAAGCTCCGGGAAGCCTTTCGGAACGAGGCATATGCATATCTTTGAAAACACTTGGGTTGGCATCTATATATCTTAAAAGAAATTTTACGACTTTGGGCTGGGCATGCTGTAATAAGCGATCCTCGCCTATCTCTCTGTTTAAATCGTCTTTTAAGGCCTGCACTCCGCCAGGGTAGCTTTGAGCTATATGATAATAAAGATAATAATTGCTGAAATCATAGCTTACCAGCCCAGCCGCATCTTTGTAAAGGCTGTTAAGCCTGTCTTCGATAGTTTCCGGGTTGGGCAAAGGAGAATCTTGACCTAAAACATCCGGAATATAACTATATAGCTCATCTACCGCTCCCATAAAAGCCTCTAAAACACTATTCGATGAGGGCATGTTTTTTTCAAAGAAATAAGCCGCCAGATAAGAGCACAGAATCTCAGCGCTCCTGGGCTGGATCTGGGGCCGTTGCGGCCGATGCGACCAATCCTCAATGCCAAAAGCCTCATTGGCTAAAGCAATAAGATTCTCTGTTGTAGCAGTACCGCTTTGTCCGGATCTCTGGCTAGATACTACCTCATAACCGTATCTAGCAGGGTAAATAACATAATAGGCCGCAACGGCATCTTCTTTAAATACTCTTATAGTTACAAAACCAGTATCTGTAGTCAGGTAGCCCGCACCCGGGGAGAGTTGAGGCAGGTGTGCTGCAAAAACATCATACCTATACTCGCCTTCTGTAAATTCTGTACGATAAAGGTTGCTCTCCCGGAACCTTATGTCCTGCAGAGCAGAGGCAATTCTGCCTGTTCTGCCTAACAGGATTTCAAGAAGATCTTTTGTGTGCTGGGGCCCTGCGGCATCCGGAGCAAGAAAATACCGCGTATTGATAACCCTTGGGTCTGAAGCAGCATCTCCTACATTAAAGACCAAAGCACCGTCTATTATCATAGGCCTGTCATTGCCATAGGCGTATTTAAAAGAGTCTCCTACAACCATAATATTCTCTGCCTGCAATCCTAAAAGGCTTTTCATAAACCTTAAGGCATCTCCTTTATCGGCTATTGTTATATCGACAGACTCGCTGTTGCCTGCCGCGCTAATCCTGATGCCGGCACTAGACAACCTGTCTGTTAAAAAATGCACGTACTCGGCTACGAACCCTGTTCCTGTGTTTTTAAAATATGCCGTGAATTTACCCGACGACCTGTAAACTTCGGTTATGCTGTCTAAGCCATAAATAATTTTGAAATCTTCGGCAACTTTTTCTATTAAATCATTCTGTGTTTGCGTAAAGCTCTGTTGAAACATCTGGCGTTCCCTGCCTTCCCGGTCAAAAGCATAGCCTTCTGAGCCCACTGCCGCAAAAATATAAAAATTTTCCCAATCGAAAACCCTGCGGCTGCTTGCTTGATACTGCCTTATCTGGGCAATCACTCTTCTGTCCATAGCCTCATAAAACACTCCGCTGATAATACATATGGCTATGCCTTTTTCGTTTAAGTCAAAGATGGCCTTTACAATATCGCGGCTGATTGGTTCTGTCCGGTCTGCCAAGGTAAAATCCACATCCAGGGCAACAAATTTAACCGGCTGAGAATGTATTGCGCTCTCTAAGCTGGAAATCTGCCTGGCCCTTCTAAAGAGATCGGGGCCTGTATCTGAAAAAGGCAAAGAATAAATAATTAAAAAAACACCTAGATATGTAAATTTAAACAGTCTCTGCATAGCCCCTCTTTGTATAATTTATACCACATAATCATAGCAAGGCAAATGAACCATTAGAACGTCAAGACAGGTACGGGCAAGTCGGCTGGCCGCTGACACCGCTCAGGGCAGCAGGCTATTGAGAAACTCTTTGATTTTCTTCTCGTACCCTATATCTTTAGGCAGGTAATACTTTATTTCCTTAGGCAGATAGTCCTGTTTTACCCAGCCGCCGAAAGAATGAGGATATTTATAATCTTTGCCCCGGCCTAATTTCTCAGCACCGCTATAATGAGCATCTTTTAAATGCTGAGGCACCTCGAAAAGCCTTCCTTTTTCTACGTCGGAAAAAGCGCTTTCTAAGCCCTGATAAGAAGCGTTGGATTTAGGGGCACAGGACAGATAAGTAACTGCCTGAGCCAGAGGGATCCTGGCCTCAGGCATACCCAGGTATTCTACTGAAAAACATGCTGCCTGAGCAATTAAAAGGGCCCGGGGATCTGCGTTGCCGATATCTTCTGAGGCAAATATTAATATACGCCTTGCGATAAACCGGGGGTCTTCACCGGCATAGATCATTTTGGCCAGCCAATAAAGAGCGGCGTCCGGTTTTGATCCGCGCATTGATTTTATAAAAGCAGAGATAGTATCGTAGTGGGCGTCTTGGTCATTGTCATAAAGGACGATTTTTTTCTGAATAGAGTCTTGGGCCGCTGCCATACTGATTTTTACAACACCCCCGGAAGACTCTTCGGTTGTAAGAACAGCGAGTTCTAAAGCATTGAGCGCGCGCCGGGCGTCTCCATCCGATACGCCGGCAAAAAAATCCAACACACCTTTCTCTATCTGCAGATTTAAATTTCCCAGTCCGCGCTCTTTGTCTGTAAGAGCACTGTTTAATATTGTTAAAATTTCATCCTGGCTTAAAGTTTTGAATTCGCACACCAAAGACCTTGACACCAGAGGCGCAGTAAGCACAAAGAAAGGGTTGTGAGTTGTAGCTCCGATAAGGGTAGGATTGCCTTTTTCTATGTCCGGCAAAAGTACATCTTGCTGAGACTTGTTAAAACGGTGTATCTCATCAATAAAAAGCAATGTCTCACTGCCGTTCTGGCTCAACCGGGCCTGTGCTTCTTTGAGAACCTGCCTTAGCTCTTTAACGTTAGAAGTAACAGCGTTAAGCCTTTCGAAATAAGAGCCTGTTTTTTCCTGTATTATCAAAGCCAGGGCAGTCTTGCCTGTCCCGGGAGGGCCGTATAATACTAAAGAAGTTATTCTGTCAGCATCGATGGCTCTTTTGAGAATCTTGCCTTCTGAGAGAAGATGCTGCTGGCCGACAAACTCTTTTAAGTTCCGAGGCCGCATACGGTGGGCCAGAGTAAATTTTAACCTGCTTTCTTTTTTAAAAAGGTTTGCCATTACAGAAGTGCTGAATCGCAAAATCTATTCTCTTATCTGGCACGATAGCTCGCCGATGAGAATATTTTTTAAATCGGATTCTATTTTGTCAACTTCGTCGTCTTTTAGTGTTCTGTCCAAAGAGCGGTATGTTATCCGTATCGCCAGGCCCTTCTTGTCTGGGGGGATCTGCTTGCCCTGATAAACATCGACAATTTCAATGCTGCTTACCAGCTCATTTCTATTATTAATTTTTTCAACGACATCCTGAGAAGATACCGATTGGGGCAAGATCAAAGCTATATCCCTTTCTATTGCAGGATACTGAGGCAGCCTCTGATAGCAGATATCTTTTTTGCTAAAATATTTCAAAACATCCAAATATATCTCAGCGATATACAACTCTTTTTTCAATTCATAAAACTCCATAACCGACTCCGATATTTTCCCGCAAACAGCAAGTTTTTGGTTGTTAGCCCATACGGCCGCTGAACAATTTTTGCTGAAAAACTGGTTTTCCTCGTCGGTAACAGCATATCTATCAAGACCAAAACGGCCGGTTAAAACAGATAGAGCCGACTTCAGGTCAAAAAAATTATAACCGAGACTGCTGCCGAAACAATCTTTGTACTTAGACCCGCTAAATCCCACAACAACCGCTTTACGTTCTATCGGGCCGTTATCATAAAAATAGATTTTGCCTAATTCAAAAAGTGCCAAATCATAATTAGAACGGTTAAAATTATGCTGGAAAATTTTTAAAATCGAGGGCAGCATCGACGGCCTTAACACGGCATATGTTTTAGTTAAAGGATTATCTAATGCGGCTATGTTATCAAAGTGGAATTTCGCCGTTTCCTGCTCTGAAACTAGAGCATAGCTTATAATCTCTCTCAGCCCGATTCTGCTTAAACATTCTTTAACTCTATTATCAAAATCCCAATCTCCAAGCTCTTTTATAGACAACTCCCGCTCTAGGGCCAAGCATGGTAATTCTTTATAGGGAATTTTGTCGTAACCGTAAAGCCGGGCTATCTCTTCTATATAATCCGCTGGAGTGTTTAAATCTCTTCTGTAGCTAGGTGCCTGGACTTTGATCCTGTCTTTAGCAACAGATAGAATCTCACAGCCCAGCCCTTTTATTGACTTTCTTATCCAGAAACTGGACGGCAGAGTACCCAGGCTTCTCTCTATATCCTGCAGCTTGAAAACTACTTTAGAAGAAAGCGGTGTCTGTTTTTTAATAACATCTTTTGCTTTATCTATGACAATATCTCTGCCTTTATCTTGCGGGCAAGCATATTGACGAAACAGTTCCAGCGCATATTTAGATGCTGAATCTACGGCTGGAAAATCTACGCCTCTTTCAAACCTATAAGAGGCTTCGGTCATCATGCCATGGCGACGCGCAGTTGCTCTTATAAGAGAAGGATTAAAGGAGGCACTCTCTAAAATAATATTGCTTGTTTTTGGGCCTACTTCAGTCTCGAGCCCGCCCATAATTCCGGCCAATGCAACCGGACGTTTTGCATCAGCTATAACCAAATCTTTTTCATCAAGATTGATTTCGCTCTGGTCAATAGTGAGCAGTCTCTCTCCTTTTTTGGCAAATCTAACCACGATCTGCTTACCCTGGATTTTATCGTAATCAAATACGTGCATAGGCTGTCCGCGCTCAAGCAGTATGTAGTTGGTAATATCTACGACGTTGTTGACAGAGCGCACTGCCATTTTTGCAAGCCTGTCTTTTATAAATTCCGGGGCCGGCCCTACAGTTACATTCAATAAAATTCTGCCTATATAGCGAGGGCAGGCATCGCCGTCTTCTATATTGATATCAAAATCTGTTTCCTTTATGTATGCTGTAGAAGTCTTGGGCAAAAATATAACCTTGGGATGTTTGAATTTCAAATCCAAGATCAAGGCCGCCTCCCGGGCTATTCCTAATATAGACAGGCAGTCTGGCCTATTAGGAGTTACCTCTATATCAAGTAGATAATCGTCTAAACCCGCCGCATCTGCTCCGGTGACTTCTAAGCCGGCCATCGTTAAAGCTGCGCATAGTTCTTCTACCGGTATATTTATATCAATAAAGTCTTTTAGCCAGGATAATAGAATTTTCATTTTAAAGAATATTAATCAAACTGTTCCAGAAACCTGATATCGTTGTTAGCAAACAATCTTATGTCGTCTATGCCGTACTTTAACATGGCTATTCTCTCTATGCCCAAGCCAAAGGCATAGCCTTGAAAAACTTCAGGATCGATATCTACTTCTTTAAAAACATTCGGATGGACCATGCCTGCGCCAAGTATTTCGAGCCAGCCCTTTCTGCCGCAGACAGAACAACCCTGCCCGGAACAGATAATGCAAGATATATCCATCTCTGCCGAAGGTTCCGTAAAAGGAAAATAGTGGGGCCTAAAGCGCATGCCGGTTTTGGGCCCGAAAAACTTCTCTACAAAATAAGCCAAAGACGCTTTAAGATGCGAAAAATTTGTTGTTCTATCTACAGCCAAGCCTTCTATCTGGTGAAACATAAACGAATGGCTGGCATCTAAATTATCGGGCCTGAATACTCTGCCAGGGGATAACGCTCTAAGAGGCGGTTTAACCTGCTGCATAATTCTAATCTGGACCGTAGAGGTTTGAGAGCGCAGAAGATAGTCGTTGTCTTTCAAGTAAAAAGTTGCCAGGCCGTCTCTGGCCGGATGTCCCTCTGGAATATTGAGCGCCTGAAAATTATAATAGTCGGTCTCTATCTCCGGGCCCTCTACGACACAAAAACCTATATGTTCAAAAATTTTCACTATCTCGTTTATAGTCTGGGTTATCGGATGCAAACCTCCTAATCTTGAACGGTTAGGAGGCAACGTTACGTCAATCTTGTCTTGCGGAGTTAAGTTTTTTGCAAGGTCAACCTGTTTCCGGCTTATAAGCGCAGCTATCTGTTGTTTTATGACATTGGCCTCTTTGCCGATTAGCGGCCTCTGGTTTTCGGGCAAGGCTGGTATATTTTTAATGATATCGGCTATCTTGCCTTTTCTGCCCAAATAAAAATTTTTAACTGTTTCGAGGTCTTTTTGGTTTGAAGCCTCTAAAATCATTTGCCCGGCTTCCTGGTATATTTTTTTAAGCTGTGCTGAGTTCACGCCTTCTTTTTAACTCTTTGAATATCTTTATTCTGGCCTATAACTACCAATAGATCGCCTTTTTTAATCACATGGCCTGCCTGAGGAGCAATATCTATATCGCCGCTCTCGTGCTTTAAAGCAATGACATTCAAGCCGTATTTAGCCCTGATTTCCAGGGCGCCCAAAGATTTGCCTATAAAATCTTCCGGCGGAGACATCTCCAGCAAACTATAGTTGCTAGAGAGCTCTATCTGGTCAATTATTCTGGGCGAGGAAAGCGATTTGGCCAGCCTGGTGCCCATATCTCTTTCGGGCTGGATCACCCTGGTTGCCCCTATTTTCTGAAGCACTTTCTCCTGGCCTTCCATGCTTGCTTTCACGATTATCTCTTTTACGCCTAACTCTTTGAGCAACAAGGTTATTAGAATGCTGGCTTCAAAATCTTCCCCCACAGAGACAATCGCAACGTCTACATCCTGTATCCCAAGTTTAGTCATGGCTTTTTCGTTAGCAGCATCGGCCTGTACAGCATTGGTTAATTTATCGGCCAGTTGTTTAACAACATCTTCGTTGCTGTCTATGCCTATTACCTGCTCGCCATCTTCCAGCAGCGTAAGCGCAACGCTGCGCCCAAATTTTCCCAAGCCTATAACAGCATATTGTCTCATTTTTCCTCCTTAACTAATGTAAACGGACCCGTAAAATATGGTACTTCTTTTATGCGATTTTTTCTATATTCCGGCCTAACCAACCATAACCCCTTCCTCCGGCAATTTAAAGTTTGCGTCTTCTTTGTTGGCCAGAGCGATGGCCAAAGTCATCGGTCCGATTCTGCCAAACAACATAGTTAAAATTATAATAAATTTGCCTGGAGGGGTCAAACTGTCCGTTATGCCGCACGATAACCCAACTGTGCCAAAAGCAGAGATAACCTCAAAAATAAGATCCAGCGGCTGATGGCGCTCTATTATAAACAATATTGTCATAGCTGCTATTACCCAGATAAGGCTTAACATGACAATTACCACTGCTTTTTCAAAAAGATAGATAGGAATAGCCCTGTTCCCGATTTTAATCTGTTCACCGCCTTTAAGCAAGGTGAGGACTCCTAATATTAAAAGCGCTAATGTTACCGTCTTAATGCCTCCCCCTGTTGAGCCGGGTGAAGCTCCAATAAACATCAAAGTTCCCAAAAAAAGCTTTGAGCTTGCCTGTAGATTGGCTATTTCGATAGTATTGAGTCCTGCGGTGCGGGCTGTGACAGACTGAAAACAAGCAGCCAGCCATTTATTACCCAAAGAGTAACTTTGTAATACCTGATTTTGTTCGGTAACAAATAAAAATATTGTCCATGTAAAGATCAGTATTACAGTGGTCACAATTACTATCTTGCTATGCAAGGTCAATCTTAGGTCTTTTTTAAACAGCTTGGCCTTGCACCATCTGGACAAATCGAATAATACAAGAAAGCCAACTCCTCCGGTCAGAATTAAAACAATCATAATAAAATTAACAGCTAGATGAGTATGCATGCTGATAAAGCTGTCTGAAAAAAGAGAAAACCCAGCGTTGCAAAAGCCGGATACAGCATGAAAGATTGCCGAAAACATACTCAGACCGGGAATAAAATGTTTCAACAACAACGTACCCGTAAGCTCTATCAGCAGGGTGGATACAAAAATCCATTTCAAAAGCAGTTTGATATCCAGCTCTATGCCTTCAAATGTAAGAGCAAGCATCTTTCTATTTGTGATAGTAATGCGCCTGCCCAGCATAAGAGCAAATATTGTAGAGAGCGTCATGATACCCAAGCCGCCGAGCTGGAAAAGAGCCAGGATCACAGTCTGTCCAAACACAGTAAAATTTACGGCGAGATCTTTGACAACAAGCCCGGTCACGCATACCGCAGAAGCAGACATAAACAGAGCATCGAGCAATGTTATGCCTTGCTCTGTTGCCCACGGCAAATATATCAACAGCGTGCCTAAAGCTATCAGCGACACAAAACTAAGTATTATGATTCTTGCAGGCCTGATTTGCATCAACCAATATGGTCCTTAGCCAGCGCAACTATTTTTCTAAACCCCTCTCTGTCGTTCACAGCCATCTCGGCAAGCTGTTTTCTGTTCAGCTCCAGCCCTGCTTTATTAAGGCCGTATATCAACCTGCTATAGGAGATGCCTTCGTCTTTACAGGCTACTGACATTCGCATAATCCACAATCTGCGAAAAACTCTTTTTTTAACCTTTCTGTCTCTGTAGCTATACACAAGAGCTCTTCTTACGGTCTCTAAAGCCGTTCTATATAGCTTGCCTCGGCCGCCCCTAAAGCCCTTGGCCATTTGAAATATTTTCTTATGCCGCTGTTTCCTGGCCGGTGCCCTTCTTACTCTTGCCATTACTTATTACCTCCTTTTGCCTTATCCATAAGGGAGCATTTTCTTAACTTTTGCAGCTTCGGTGCTGCTGACATAACCACCTTTTTTTAAATGCAACCTTCTTTTGGAAGTTTTGCTTCTCATAAGATGGCTTTTGTTTGCCTTTGCTCTTTTTAGCTTGCCTTTACCGGTAATCCTGATTCTTTTTCGAACTGCTTTTTTTGTCTTCATCTTAGGCATAATCAACCTCCTAATGCTTAGAAAATAAAATAGCGGTAATATATCTGCCCTCTCTGACCGGAGGCTTTTCAACGCTGGCAACCGCATCCAGGTCTGCCAAGATACGTTTCATCAGGTTGTCCCCAAGCTCCGGATGAGCCATCTCTCTGCCTCTGAAAAACAAGCGTACCCTAACGCGGTCCCCTCTTTCTAAAAACCTGAGTATTCTTTTCAACATAACCTGATAATCATGCTCTTCTATTCTGGGCTTAAACCGGGCCTCTTTAATATGAACCTGCTTTTGCTTCTTTTTGGCCTCTTTCGCCCGTTTCTCTTGCTGATATTTAAATTTGTTAAAATCCAAAATCCTGCACACGGGGGGCGAAGTATCCGGAGCAATTTCGACAAGATCCAAGCCTCTTTGTTCTGCAATCCTTAAACCTTCTTCCAGAGGCACGATTCCTATCTGAGAACCATCTGCGTCAATCAACCTAATCCGCTCCGCCCTGATCTGGCGATTCACATGAGTCCTGACCACTCTATTGTCTTTTCTGTGAAAATTTCCGCTATTATATGCCTTTGTCACCTATCTCTTCCTTTAGTTTTTCTGTTAATATATTTATCTCTATGCCACTCTCTTCTTTTTTACCCCTGGAGCGAAGAGAGACCGTATTGCTCTGTTCTTCTTTTTTACCGCATATCAATAGATACGGCACCTTTTCTATCTCTGCTTCTCTTACTCTGTAGCCGAGCGTCTCGGACCGCGCATCTATGCTTGTCCGAAACCTGTCTTGCTCTAATATTCTCTTCAATTTCTGCGCATATGCAAGAAATTTTTCAGACACAGGAATTATTCTAAGCTGTTCCGGAGCCAGCCAGAGCGGAAACTCTCCGCCGTAATGCTCAATAAGTGTGCCCAGAAAACGCTCTAAGCTGCCTAAGATAGCCCGGTGTAACATAATAGCACGATGATTGGCGCCGTCTTCTCCGACATAGGTAACATCAAAACGTTCGGGCAGGGCAAAATCACACTGAATTGTCGCGCACTGCCACATTCGGCCGATAGCGTCTTTTAACTTAATATCTATTTTGGGCCCATAGAAAGCGCCTTCTCCGGGACATGTCTTATAATCTATTTTCAATTCCTGCAGAGATTCTTGCAGAGCCTCGGTGGCTTTCTGCCATTGCTCGTCCTGGCCTATATAGCTTTCCGGGCGGGTGCTCAATTCTATTTCAAAACTGTTAAAACCAAAATCCCGCATTATTTCTTGCATAAAAACAATAACATCTACTATTTCTTTTTTCAGCTGGTCTTCCCGGCAAAATATATGGGCATCGTCCTGGGTAAAGCCTCGCACCCTGAGCAGTCCGTGCAAAACGCCGGCTTTCTCATGCCTATATACCGTGCCTAATTCAAAAAAACGTATCGGCAGTTCTTTATAGCTATGCTTGCGAGATTTGTAAATCATAATGTGGCCGGGGCAGTTCATAGGCTTGACAGCATATTCATTATTATCGCTTTGGAAAATATACATATGCTCTTTATAGTATTCATAATGACCCGATGTTTTCCAAACATCCGATTTCAAAATCTGAGGCGTAAGTACTATATCGTAGCCTCTGGCTAAATGTTGCCTAAGAATATAATTTTCGATTAACTTTCTAAGCAAGGCTCCTTTAGGCAGATAAAAGACCAGCCCTGCCCCGGCCTGGGGGAAAAAAGTAAACAATCCGAGCCTCTGCCCTAATTTTCTATGATCCCTCTTTTCAGCCTCTTCTACAGCACAGAGATAGCTTGCAAGCTCTTGTTCGGTCGGAAAAACCGTAGCATAAATTCTGTGCAACATTTTATTAGACTCTTCTCCTCTCCAATAAGCTCCGGCCACCGAAAGGAGTTTAAATGCCTTTATATCGGAAGTTCTCTCCAGGTGAGGCCCCTTACAGAGATCTATAAAACCGCCGTGTTCATACAGAGAAAGGCTCTGTTCTTTTATCGCATCTATCAATTCTAACTTATAAGGCTCCTGCCTCTGCTCAAATATTTTGTAAGCCTCCTGCCTGGTTACAACTTTTTTCGTAAAAATATAGCCTCTCTTTATAATCTCAGCCATCTTTTGTTCTATCTTGATAAAATCTTCCGGGCTTAAATTATAATCCAGGTCGAAATCATAATAAAATCCGTTCTCGATAGCCGGTCCGATGCCCAGCTTTGCCTGAGGAAACAGCTGTTTAACAGCATCAGCCATAACATGCGCCGTGCTATGCCGTAATTTTAAGATTTCATCTTCCATCTATACCTCTACACTGTTGCACTTTTAAGTGGTGGGCGGTACAGGACTTGAACCTGTGACCTTCACGATGTCAACGTGACGCTCCAGCCAACTGAGCTAACCGCCCATTTTTCTTAGTTAATAAATCCGCTAAAATGCCGGGAGCCGGACTTGAACCGGCACGTCCCTTGCAGGACATCGGATTTTAAGTCCGATGCGTCTGCCATTCCGCCATCCCGGCAATGACATCAAAATTATTCCATATAATAACACGGGCTATGATATTTGTCATCTTATAGGCAAGGAT
>JAQUNS010000006.1 GCA_028717465.1 Candidatus Omnitrophota bacterium | reverse complement strand
GGCATAGATATCGTAGTCAGCGGATCTCAAAAAGGGCTCATGCTGCCGCCGGGGCTTGCTTTTATCAGTCTTTCGGACAGAGCATTTAAGTTAATTGAAGGTGGTTCTATGCCGAAATACTACTTCGATTTAACTAAAGCTAAAAAAACAGCTGCTAAATCTGATACGCCCTGGACTCCGGCAGTGAATATGATAGTTGCCCTTAAAGCGGCGCTTGAGATGATCAAAGAAGAAGGCATTGAAAATATATGGGATAGGCATGCCAGCCTTGCCAAAATAACCCGCCAAGCGGTAACGTCTTTGGGGTTAAAAATATTTGCACAGAACCCCTCCAACGCTGTAACAAGCGTATCTATGCCTGAAGAGATGGACAGCGACAAGATGGTTAAATTCATACGCGAGGAGTTCGGCATAAGTATTGCAGGGGGCCAGTCCGAGCTAAAAGGAAAGATATTCAGGATAGCCCATCTTGGCTATGTAAACATTTTCGATATCTTAGCAGGTGTTGCCGCTATTGAGTTTGCTTTGCACAGTTTTGGATATAAATTCAATCTGGGCAGCGGCATATTGAAATTAGAAGAAGAGTTTTTAAAATCATACAAGAAAGGAGAATAAACAGTGAAAGTTCTTGTCTGCGATAGCATAGCTAAGGAAGGGGTGGATATATTAAAAAATTCCGGCTTAGATGTCGTCCAGAAAACAGGCCTTAAAGAAGACGAATTAATCAAAGAGATTAAGTCTTATGACGGAGTTATCGTAAGGAGCAGCACTAAAATTACATCTAAAGTCATCGAAGCAGCCGAAAATCTCAAAGTTATAGGCCGGGCAGGCGTAGGCCTGGATAACGTAGACCTGGAGACAGCCACTAAAAACGGCATTATAGTCATGAATACGCCTTTAGGCAATACTGTTTCTACCGCCGAGCATACCATGGCTTTAATGCTCTCTCTTGCCCGCAATATACCTGAGGCCAGCTCTTCTATGCGTCAAGGCAAATGGGACCGTAAAAAATTTATGGGCCAAGAACTTTACGGTAAGATATTGGGAATAGTCGGTTTGGGCAGAATAGGCCGCGAAGTTGCCAAACGGGCTTTATCGTTTGGCATGAAAGTCCTGGCTTATGATCCTTATATTTCAGAAGATGTAGCCAATAAAATAGAAGTAGAGTTTTGTGATTACGAGAAAATATTAAAAAGTGCCGATTATATTACTTTCCATATCCCCTTAACCGACAATACTTACCATATGTTTTCCGGCAAAGAATTAGGCATGGTTAAAGAAAATTTAAGGGTGATCAATTGTTCGCGAGGCGGAGTTGTAGATGAGCTGGCTTTGCACAAAGCTCTTTCTGAAAAAAAGATAGCCGGAGCTGCCTTGGATGTTTATGAAGAAGAACCTCCTAAAAACAACCCGCTCACTGAGTCAGAAAATATAGTCCTTACGCCGCATCTGGGGGCATCGACCGAAGAGGCTCAGTTTAACGTTGCAGTAGAGATGGCTGAACAGATTAAGGATGCTTTAGTAAAAAATATCATCAGAAATGCCGTAAATCTCCCTTCCATAGAGCCCGCAGTTTATGAAGTTCTTAAGCCTTATTTGAGTCTGGCAGAAAAGCTCGGGCTTCTTTTGGGCCAGCTTATAGACGGCAATGTAAACAGAGTAGAGATAAAGTATAGCGGAGAGATATTAGAGCATAATCTTGCTCCGGTCTCTGCTGCTTTTTTGAAAGGATTTTTCCAGCCTGCACTGAAAGAATCGGTTAACTATGTTAATGCCCCTGTCATCGCTAAAGAGAGAGAGATAAGCGTAGAGGAGGTTAAATCCTCAAAGTCTTATAATTTCAGCAATTTAATACAAGTAGTTATCGAAACAAATAAAGGCAGAAAAGAAGCTGCCGGGACAATGTTCAGCAAAACAAACCTCAAGATAGTAAATATAGACGGTTATTATCTGGAGGTTCAGCCTTCAGGCAATATGCTGGTTGTATACAATGAAGATAAGCCCGGCGTTATAGGCCATATTGGCAATGTCTGCGGAAGTAACGGCATAAATATTTCCGGCATGACTTTTGGCAGAGAAAAGCCTGGCGGAAATGCCCTAATGGTTTTAAACCTGGATGCTCCTGTAGGAGATAAGGTTATCAAAGAACTGCTGGGATTTAAGCAGATACTTGCTATAAAAGAAATTAAACTATAATTTTTTTAATTCCAACAGGCTGTAATTTCTAATGCAGAAGAGTTATGAATAAAGTATTAGTTGGGACACAATGGGGCGATGAAGGCAAAGGCAAGATAATAGACTGGCTGAGCGAGGATGTTGATATTATTGTCAGATATCAGGGCGGAAACAATGCCGGGCATACTGTCGTGGTTGGTGAGAACAAGTATGTATTCCACCTGATACCTTCGGGTATTTTACATAAAGGGAAATCCTGCGTTATCGGCAATGGCGTTGTTATCGACCCTGAAGTTTTGATTAAGGAAATACACGAACTCGTTAAGCAGGGTTTTGCCGTTGACAGCTCTAATCTTATAATTAGCGACAGGGCCCATGTTATATTTCCTTATCACAGGGTCTGGGATAGCTTGAAAGAGAAGCAGCTTGGCAATCTTAAAATAGGCACTACCGGTAAAGGCATAGGGCCTTGTTACGTAGATAAATTTGACCGTTCCGGAATAAGAATGATCGATCTTCTGGATAAAGAAACTCTAAAGGATAAACTGAAAGCAAGCCTGGAGATAAAAAATAATATTTTAACCAAAGTATTCGGTCATTCCGCATTTAAATTCGAAGAGATATACAAAAACTATCTTAAATTTGCAGATTTTCTCGCTCCTTTTGTAAAAGATTGCGTTATTTACCTGGATACGGCATTGAAAAATAACAAGAATATTCTTTTTGAAGGCGCCCAGGGCACATTTTTAGATGTAGATTTCGGGACTTATCCGTTTGTAACATCCTCTTCAACCTTGGCCGGGGCAGCCTGCTTAGGCGGCAGTATCGGGCCTGCCCGCATAGACAAGGTAATAGGCGTAGCCAAGGCTTATACTACCAGAGTCGGAGAGGGGCCTTTTCCTACCCAGTTAGACAATGACCTTATGAATGAAATAAGAGAGAAAGGCAATGAGTTTGGCGCAACTACAGGCAGGCCTAGAAGATGCGGATGGTTTGATGCCAGCATGGTTAGTTACGCGGTTAAGGTTAACGGCATAGACGAAATAGCCCTGACAAAATTAGATGTTCTCGACGACATAAAGAATATTAAAATATGCGTTGGTTACAGGTATAAATCTAAAATTTATCACTATCCATTGGCTGACTTCAGATTCTGGTCAGAGGCTGTGCCGGTATATGAAGATGCAGATGGCTGGCTTGAAGATACCAGCGCTGCTCATTCGGCAGATGAATTGCCTAAAAATGCGATAAAGTATATATCTAAAATATCAGAATTAATAGAGACACCTGTTACAATCCTTTCCGTAGGTTCCAAAAGAAACCAGACTTTCTTTTTCCAGCAATAACGCTAGATGGTGAATGCAATTATTGAAATAAAAATGGAGGAAATGTAATGAAGGAACTGCTTTGGCTTGCGCCTTTCGGCTCTATATTAGCACTGCTGTTTTCTGTATTTATTGTAATCTGGATACTGAAGAAGGATGAGGGCACAGAGAAAATGCAGGATATTGCCAGAGCGGTACGCGAGGGTGCCGGAGCTTATTTAAAAAGACAGTATCTGACCGTATCTTTGTTCTTTTTATCGGTTTTTGTTCTCTTAATATTTATGGCCAAAGCAGGTTATATCGAAATATTTGTTCCTTTTGCTTTTTTAAGCGGCGGTTTTTTTTCCGGTTTAGCCGGGTTTATAGGAATGAAAATAGCAACTCAATCAAGCTCCCGGACTACTCAGGCAGCACGCAGCAGCTTGAACTCTGCGCTTAAGATAGCTTTTTTTTCAGGCTCAGTAATGGGCCTTACCGTAGTAGGCTTGGGGCTGCTCGATCTTTCTATATGGTACTATATTCTCGATTTTTATTACAGGGATATGGAAATAGCTAAAAGAATATTCAATATAACATCTACGATGCTTACGTTTGGGCTCGGAGCAAGTTCAATGGCTCTTTTTGCCAGGGTTGGCGGCGGAATATACACAAAAGCTGCTGACGTCGGAGCTGACCTGGTCGGCAAAGTCGAAGCAGGCATACCAGAAGATGATCCCAGAAATCCGGCTGTTATAGCAGATAATGTCGGCGACAATGTCGGTGACGTTGCTGGCATGGGAGCGGATTTATATGAGTCTTACGTCGGATCTATAGTAGCAACTATGGCTCTTGCTGTTGCTGCCGGGCTTGGCATTAGCGGCGTGACGCTTCCTATGACTCTAGCTGCCCTAGGTGTTATTGCTTCGATAATAGGAATATTGACGGTACGGTCCAGAGAAAAGTCAAATCAGGCTGCATTGCTTTGGGCATTAAGAAGGAGTACATTTATTTCTGCTGCTTTGATTATTACAATGGGATATTTCCTGGTCACAAGGATTCTCGGGCTTAGCCATATCGGAGTATACTATTCGATTATTACCGGTTTGCTGGCCGGCATTGCGATAGGGTTGTCTACCGAGTTGCATACTTCTCATAGATATAGGCCCACGCGTTCAGTTGCCCGGGCAGCTTTAACCGGCCCTGCGACTGTAGTAATTTCAGGGTTATCGGTCGGAATGTACTCTACTTTAATACCCATAATGACTGTAGCCGTAGCGATACTGCTTAGTTTTTATTATTCCGGCGGTTTTGCAAATTTCAACCTCGGGCTTTATGGTGTGGGCATATCTGCAGTAGGCATGTTAAGCACTTTAGGCATAACCCTGGCAACAGATGCCTACGGCCCTGTGGCAGACAATGCCGGTGGCATTGCTCAGATGGCCGGATTGCCTCCTGAAGTCAGAGAAAGGACCGATGCCCTGGATGCTTTAGGCAATACTACCGCTGCTACAGGAAAAGGTTTCGCGATAGGTTCTGCGGCACTTACCGCTTTAGCGCTTATCGCAGCTTATAAAGATCAATTGGAATCTTTAGGTGCTCATTTGAATCTATCGCTGTTAAATCCAAAAATAATAACAGGCCTTTTTATAGGCGGCATGCTTCCTTTTCTTTTTGCGGCCCTTACTATGCGCTCTGTCGGAAATGCCGCATCCAAAATAGTAGTTGAAGTTAGAAGGCAGTTTAGAGAAATTCTGGGCATAATGGAGGGTAAGTCCAAGCCCGATTATGCCCGCTGCGTTAAAATAGTAACCTTAGCATCTCAAAAACAGATGATACTTCCGGCGGCAATAGCTTTATTGTCTCCTATTTTGGTGGGGATAATTTTCGGCCTTGAAGCCAATATAGGCTTACTGATCGCCTCGTTGGTATCGGGGTTTGTATTAGCCGTAATGCTCTCTAATTCCGGAGCTAGCTGGGACAATGCTAAGAAATATATTGAGGAGGGTAATCTGGGAGGTAAAGGCTCAGATTCCCATAAAGCGTCTGTTGTTGGAGATACTGTCGGAGACCCTTGTAAAGATACTGCCGGGCCGTCTATCAATATATTGATTAAGATAATGTCTATGGCTTCTATAGTTTTTGCGGCATTTGTTGTCAGCAAGACCTTACTGCCTTGACGCTTTAAAATGGCAATGCTAATATTAAATAATAAACTTAGGAGGTGTACTATGCTTAAAAGAGCCGCACTTATTTTAATTATGTCGGGCATATTTTTATCTGGTTGCGCCGTTACTTTTAAAAAAACTCCTCCTGAAGATATAGAGAGGGTACAGCTCATGAAGAAAGAGCTCCAGCGCTTAAGAATAGAACTGGAGAGATTAAAGTCCGAGAAAAACCAAGAGATAAGAGAGCTGGAGAAAGCCAAAGCCAATTTAGAAAAGAGATTTGAAAAAGAAATAAGCGGAAAAGAGCTTGCTTTATCATTGGAAGAGAAAGGACTGGTTTTAAGGTTTGTGGCCGAGGTGTTTTTCGACTCCGGAAAATCCGAGCTTAGGCCGGAGGCTTTCTCTATGCTGGATAAGGTGGCAGCTTTTCTTAACAGCGATATGCCGGATAGAAAAATATCCGTAGAGGGCCATACCGATAATGTTCCTATAAAATATTCCGGCTGGAAATCGAATTGGGAGCTTTCGACTGCCAGATCTTTGAGCGTATTGCACTATCTGGTTGACGATAAGAATTTAGATTCCAGGCGCGTACAGGCTACTGGTTTTGGCGAATACAGGCCGATATTATCCAACGATACAAAAGAAGGCAGGCAGAAAAACAGGCGTGTAGAAATAGTTATTCTTCCCAAGGAGCTTACTAAAATAAAGGCAGATTTTCTGGAAGAAGTAGAGAAAGCCTTGGAAAACAAAGAACGCAGCATACTTGAATTTACAAAGTAGGAGGCTATAGATGAAAAACTTACATATTATATTGATAGCTTTGCTGTTGTTTGTTACTGCCTTGGCTCTATACCAAAAAGCCAGCCAGAGAAAAGCTGTAGAGCAACTTCATGCTCTGGAATCAAGTTATTACTCAAACGTAAAAAACAATTCTTACCTTGAGGACAAAGTCAAGAGTTTTCAGGAAAAGTCCGATGAGATGGCGCTTAAAAATAATGAGCTGGTTGAAATAACCAGAGCCAAAGACGAGTATATCAGTACTCTGGAATCAAAACTCCAAGAAGCGGCTCAGGAAATAGAGCAGCTGGGCAAGAAAGTTTCTCAGTTAGAAGATCTGATTGTTGGCATTCAGAGCGGAATAGAGCTACCTTGATTATAAATCCCGGAATCTTTTGATGTCTTGTATGCTTTCTGGTAAAAATATCCCCCGACATATAGCAATTATTATGGATGGTAACGGCCGCTGGGCCGCCAGAAAAGGCTTGCCCCGTTATTACGGCCATAACAGGGGCGTTGAAACTGTCCGGAGAATTATATCTGCCTGCCTGGATTTAGGGATTAAACATCTAACCCTGTATACGTTTTCTACTGAAAACTGGAGGAGGCCTAAGCAAGAAGTTGATGCTATAATGAAAGCCATGGAAGAGAGCATAGATAGGTATGCAGATGAATTTGTAGGCCAGGCTAAAGTTAGAGTAAGGTTTATAGGAAGGTGGCGGGAGTTGCCCAAAAATTTGGCCGAGAAGATGCAGGATATTACAATTAGAACTAAGGATTTTAATAATTTAAACTTAACATTTGCCATTAATTACGGCGGCAGGCAGGAGATTCTGGATGCATTAACAGAGGTTATTGCCAGAAACATAAAGGTTCTCGACGAAGAATCCTTTAGGGGCTATCTTTATGCTCCGGATATACCGGATCCTGATCTTTTAATACGTACCGCAGGAGAGTTCAGGGTAAGCAATTTTCTGCTTTGGCAGATTGCTTACTCTGAGATATATACGACAAAAATATTATGGCCTGATTTTAAAAAACAGCATCTTGTCAAGGCGATTAAGAGCTATCAAAAAAGGAGAAGAAAATTTGGGGCTTTGTGAGGCTAATTTTATAAAAAGGTTTTTAAGTGCCGTTCTGATTGCGGCCTTTGTGTTTTGGGCTATTTTTATAGCCGGTTTCTATATTTATGGGGCTATTGTAATAACAATAGCTACGGTTGCGCTGTGGGAATTTTACAGAATACTTGCCAAAAGATACGGCAGCATCTATCCCGGGATAGGGTTTATTATTTCGTTTTTATTGTTTATTTTATCGCTAAATAAAAATCTCGGATTTGAATATATGGTTTATCCGCTCTCGCTGTCCCTTATCCTGCTCTTTCTTTACCAGATGATAAGAAAAACCAACAAAGATGCTGCAATGTGCCTGGGTTTGACTATGCTGGGGCTAATTTACGTAACTATTCCCGGCATATTTTTAATAAAAATAAGACTTCTCGATAACGGGCCGTTCTTAATTGCTTATTATATTTTTGTAATAAAGTCGACTGATGTCGGGGCCTACCTTGTGGGAATGAAATTTGGCAAACATCCCTTGATTCCAAGAATCAGTCCCGGTAAATCCCTGGAAGGTTTTATAGGCGGCATGATTTTTTCTGTATTGGCTGCTTATTTCGGTTCTTTTTTTGTGGGAGTAATCCTGCCTCAGCATATTACAATTATAGGCTTGATTCTTGGAATATGTGCCCAGTTTGGGGATTTGGCTGAATCAGTGCTCAAAAGAGACGCCGGCGTGAAAGATTCGGGTTCAGCTGTGCCGGGCTTAGGAGGGGTGCTTGATTTAGTAGACAGCCTGTTGATAGCGGTGCCATTTTACTATCTGTATATTGACATTTTTATAATTAGATGAAGAAAATAGCCGTGCTGGGTTCTACCGGCAGCGTTGGCAGGCAGACTCTGGATGTCATTGCAGAGCACAAAGCTGATTTCCAAATTATTGCTTTGAGTGCAAACAGCAATGCCGATCTTTTACTAAAGCAAGCCGATGAATTCCAGGCAAGTTTTGTATTTCTCAATGATTCTAGGTTTTTACCTAAAATAAAACAGAGTGTAAAATTTTTAACAGATCAGGATAGTTTTTTAAATCAGATAAGGCAAGAGGGCGCGGATTTATTAGTCCTGGCCTTATCCGGTACAAGCGCTATCAAGCCGCTGTTCTATGCGCTGGAACATGGTATAGATTTAGCCGTTGCCAATAAAGAGGCGATAATATCATGCGGCAATATAATAAATAAAATGCTCTCCCGGAGCAGTTCCGGGTTAATCCCGTTAGACAGCGAACACAATGCTCTCTACCAGCTGCTTGGCGGCTTAGACAGAAAAGATATCGCCAAGATATTCCTGACATGTTCAGGCGGGCCATTTTTAAAATATTCTAAAGGAGACTTAGAGGACATCTCTGTAGAGCAGGCTCTCTCTCATCCGAAGTGGGAGATGGGGGAAAAGATTACGATAGATTCGGCAACATTAATGAACAAAGGTTTTGAAATCATAGAGGCTCATTATTTGTTTAATATGCCGCTTGAGAGCATTGAAGTTTTAATTCATCCTCAGGCTGTTATACACGGTATAGTGGAGTTAAAAGACGGCACCAGTTTAGCCGAAATAGCTCCGGCCGACATGAAAATGCCCATATCCTATGCTTTAGGTTACCCCAAAAGGCTTGACTGCGGTTTGCGCGTTAACTGGAGAGGCATTAAAAGCCTGAATTTAGAATATGCCGATAAAGATAAGATTGAAGCTCTTAAGATATGCTGCAAAGCCGCAGAGAAGGGCGGCAGTTTCCCTGCGTTTTTAGTAAAGGCTGATGAAATATTTGTCAGAGCATTCTTAAGCCGTAAAATAAAATTCAATCAAATTGTGGATTTGCTGGGCCTGGCTCTTGGGGGCCATAACGGATTTGAGGTTGAGTCTGTCGGTGATGTAGAGAGGGCTTTTGGCGATGCTGAAGCAATTTCCGGGAATATCTTAAAGGAGGTAAGCTAAAAATGATTATGGTTATAGTAGCTTTTGGTTTTATTATTTTTATACACGAACTCGCCCATTTTTTAGTTGCTAAAAAAATGGGTGTTTCTGTTGAGGTTTTTTCGATAGGTTTTGGGCCTAAGATTTTCTCTTTCAAGAGAAATGGCACTGAATATAGAATCTCTTCAATTCCGCTTGGCGGCTATGTCAAAATGTCAGGAGAGGATGCCAGCGCCGGCCTTAAAGGCGGCAGAGACGAATTTTTGTCCCAGCCGCCCGGACGCAGAGCTTTGATCGTAGGAGCCGGACCTTTAGGTAATTATGTGCTGGGCTTCTTGCTGTTTTGCTTTTTGTTTATTTTGGGGCTGCCGACTCTGGGCACCACAATAGGAGGTTTTATAGAAGATTACCCTGCCAAGAACTCCGGACTGCAGATAAAAGACAGGATAATTGCAGTAGACGGCCAAAGAGTGAGCAGTTGGGAAGAACTTACTTCTATTGTGCACCCAAGGCCAAACGAAGAGTTGACAGTGCAAGTTCGGCGCAACGGCGATACATTAGAGTTTAAATTAGTGACCAAGGATAAAAAAATATTAGAGCTATCGGGTGAAGAAATAACAGTAGGTCTTTTAGGGATATCTCCCGACAATTCTGACGTATTCATGAGAAAAGTCTCTCTGCCTGCGGCTTTAAAAGAATCTGTTCAAACAGTATATCAGATATCGAAAAGGACTCTTGTTGCGATCTTAAACATTGTTTTAGGAAGGCTTTCCTTAAAAGATTCTGTTAGCGGGCCGGTGGGGATAATACATTTTTCTACACAGATGGCGCGGGAAGGCTTAAACTATCTTCTTTATCTGGCGGCCCTGATAAACATAAGCATTGCAATATTTAACCTGCTTCCGATTCCGGTTTTAGACGGAGGCCATCTTATGTTTATAGCGGTTGAAAAAATCCGCAGAAGACCTCTTTCAGCGAAAATACAGGAGAATTTTGCTAAAGCAGGAATGGTATTTTTTCTGGCACTGTTTTTATATCTAACATATTTTGATCTTAGAAAGCTATTTTTAAAATGAGAAAATCCAAAGTAGTTGCCATAGGTAATGTCAAGATAGGCGGCGGCAGCCCGGTCTCTATTCAGACCATGGTTAAATCCAGCCCTCAAGAGTATAGAAAGATACTGCGGGAGATAGCTGTTTTAAAAGAAAGCGGTTGCCAGATCGTAAGAATTGCCTACAGAGACAATTCAGAATCAGAGTTTTTAAAAAAAATAATACAATCAAGCCCCCTGCCTTTAGAGGCAGATATACATTTTAACTGTTCTTTAGCCTCTTTGGCGCTGGAGATGGGAATTGCAGCTTTAAGAATAAACCCGGGCAATATCTCAAAAGATAGCCTTAAAAAGATAGTTCCTGCCGCTAAGAGTAGGGCTGTGCCTATTAGAGTAGGAGTTAATATCGGTTCGCTGCCGGAAAATTATCTAATTAAATACGGCCCCGTAAAGGGCATGGTGGAATTAGTCAAGGAGTATGTCGGGTACTTAGAAAAAATAAAATTTAAAGATATTATCGTATCTTTAAAAGCAGACTCTATAATTGACACTTACGAGGCTAATTTGAGTATTTCAAGATTCTTGGAATATCCTTTGCACTTAGGGGTTACGGCAACAGGGTTAGGAATATCTTCTTTGGTAAAATCAAGCATTGGCATAGGTTCGCTGCTTTTGCAGGGCATAGGCGATACTATAAGAGTGTCTCTGACAGAGTCGCCGCTTAAAGAGATTGAAGTTGCAAAAGAGATTCTCTCTGCGCTTGGTTTAAGAAAATCTGGCATTGAAGTTATATCATGTCCGGGCTGCGGAAGAGCCCAAATAGATATACTTAAACTAGCTCAATCCGTTAAAAAAGAAATGTCTAAAATAGTCACGGATAAGTATTTAAAATGTGCTGTAATGGGATGCGAAGTTAACGGTCCCGGAGAGGCTAAGTCTGCCGACATAGGGGTTGCAGGAGGCAGAAATTGTGCTATTCTATTTAAAAAAGGAAAAATAGCAAGCAGGATAAAAGAACAGGATATATTGAGTGCGCTAATAACCGAAACAAAAAAGATTATTTAAATTATTTAATATGAAATTCTCAGAAGCATTGATCCCTACTTTGCGGGAAGCTCCCAAAGATGCCGAAGCTCTATCTCATTCTCTTATGGTTAAGTCCGGCATGATAAGAAGGCTCTCTTCAGGACTGTATTCCTACCTGCCTTTAGGCTGGAAGAGCATGCTGAAAGTTATGGATATTGTCCGTTCTGAGATGAATAAGCAGGGTGCTCAAGAGCTTATTATGCCGGCAATACATCCGGAAGAACTTTGGATTAAAACAGGAAGGCTCGCTGTTTTAGGCGAAGATATGATTAAATTTAAGAACAGGGCAGGTAAAAATATGGTGCTGGGGCCAACCCATGAAGAGGTTATCACCAGCCTTATTGCCCAGGAAGTCCAGTCGCATAAGCAGCTGCCCATCATAGCTTATCAGATTCAGGCTAAATTCAGGGACGAACTGCGGCCTAGATTTGGAGTTATCAGGACCTGTGAATTTATAATGAAGGATGCTTACAGCTTTAATTCCAGCTGGGAGTCTTTGGATGAAAGTTATCAAAAGATGTATCGGGCATACTGTAATATTTTTCAGAGATGCTCTATAGAATACCTGGTTGTCGAAGCCGATCCCGGCATTATGGGTGGTGATATATCGCATGAATTTATGGCGCCGTCAGAATACGGCGAAGATAAAGTAGTAAACTGCCCTAATTGCGGACGTTCTTTAAGCTGTGACCTAGCCGGTAGGAGGGAGCCGGAATACAGGAATTTTGCAAAGACAACTAAGGAATTAAAGGAGATTCATACTCCCGGTATATCTTCTGTGGAAGCAGTTTCAAAGGCATTAAAGATAGGTGCTGACCGGTTATTGAAAACTATAATATATAAATCCGACAATAATTTTATAGCGGCTATAGTCAGAGGAGACAGCGATATTAACGAAGCTAAGTTGCGCCGATACCTTAAGTCTGCAGACCTCAGAATGGCAACAACAGATGAAATAAAAAAAGCAACTGGATCTGAGGTTGGTTTCTCAGGGCCTGTCGGATTAAATATTAAGATTTTTGCTGACTTTGAAGTCAGAGGCACAATCGATTGCGTAACTGGGGCCAATAAAACTGATTATCATCTGATAAATGTTGCAGAAGGGAGAGATTTTAAAGCCGATGTTTTTATTGACTTAAGATATCTCAAAGACGGTGATCTGTGCTTAAGCTGCGGCAAAGAGGTTAGAATTCAAAACACAATAGAGATAGGCCATATTTTCAAGCTTGGTACGCGCTACAGCAAGCCGCTTGAGGCGGTATTTACAGATGAAAAAGGGCAGAAGCAGGATATTATTATGGGCTGTTATGGTATAGGCATAAACAGGATCATTGCCACATTTATAGAGCAGCACAATGACGAAAAGGGCATTGTTTGGTCTCCGGCCCTTGCTCCGTATCTGGTTGCAGTGATAGCTACGAACATAGACGATGAAAAAATAAGAGATAAGTCTAATCAAATATACCGGTTTCTTCAGGATAAAGACATAGGTGTCATACTGGATGACAGGCCGATAAGGGCAGGCAGCAAATTTAATGATTTGGATCTGATAGGTATACCTTATCAGGTTATTGTTGGTTCTAATTTTTTGCAAGACGGCAGGATTGAGCTTAAGAGCAGGGATAGAAAAAAAGCCGTTCTTTTAACCGAAGACTCTGAAATATTGCAGCATCTAGATATA
>JAQUNS010000005.1 GCA_028717465.1 Candidatus Omnitrophota bacterium | reverse complement strand
GACAATAGAACGGACGCTTGATGTAGTAAAAGATATTGAAGCATATATAGATAAGATACCGGAGAAAAAATCACATCTTGTTAATATAGGTAAAGACGGATCTGAAAATGCAAATATTATCGTAGATCTTCTGCCTGCCAAGAGGAGAAAAAGAAGCGATCTTGATATTATCAATTCCATGATTCCTGTCCTATCAAGAATACCCGATGCTGAAATACATTTGGCCCGTCCCGGCATGTCCGGAGACTTGCAGTCGGGCGATGTCTCTGTAAATATCTATGGTGTTGATTACGATAAAATAGTGGAGCTTTCTAAAAAAGTTAAAGAGGCGATGGAGAGTACCGGCTACTTCCGCTCCGTAAACCTGTCTTACAAAATGCCGAAAACAGAGATAGATTTTGTTCCTGATCAGGAAAAACTTGTTGAATACGGCCTGAGTGCCGGCTATGCAGGGATCAGTTTAAGGTCTTCGGTATATGGAGACAGCTCCAATATTTACAAGGAAGAAGGCCAGGAGTATGATATTGAAATAAAACTTGACGATAGCTATATTCAAGTAACTGACGATATAAAAGATATATCCGTGATATCCCGCAAAGGTATTATCCCTCTTGGCGAACTGGGTTTCATCAGGCAGGTTAAAGCCATGCCCGCAATCTGGCATAGAGACAAAGCCCGTATTATTACCTTAGAAGGCTATCTGTCCAAAGGCGCTTTAGGGTCTGTCAGAAAAATTCTAAACAGCGAATTTAAAAATATTGATTTTCCGCAGGGCTATGGGTATTTTTATGCCGGAGATTCCGAACATCAGCAAGAGGCATCCAGAGAAATAGGCAAAGCCTTTATTCTTGCCGTTATATTAACCTATATGCTTTTATCCGCCATACTGAATTCTTTTAAATATCCTGTTCCTATTTTACTTACGGTTGTTACATCTTTTATCGGGGTCTTTTATGCTCTGTTCTTTCTGGGCCATTCCATAAATATAGCTTCTATGCTGACTATGGTAATGCTTGTCGGTCTTGTGGTAAATAATGCAATCTTGCTGCTGGATTATACGCTGTTAAAAATGAAAGAAGGGCTTCCGGTGAAAGATGCGCTATGGCTGGGAGCGTCGGTTAAGTTCAGGGCGATTCTCATGACTTCATTTGCAGTTATTTTTGCGCTACTGCCTCAACTATCGGCGCACAGTACATCCAAGCAGTCTATGGGCGTAGTTATGATCGGCGGTATGGCGGCATCTATTATATTCAGCTTTGTTTTTGTGCCGGTTGTTTTCTGGTATATAGAACGTTTTACAAACAGGAGGTGATAGCAATGGAAACAGCAGTCTTAGTAGCAAGGACGCTGGCAGTTATTTATCTATCTGCCGGCATTGCGGCCCTTGGCGGCAGAGTCTCTTGGAGTAAGTTGATCGAAGATTTTCAGCGCTCATCAGGGCTTACTTTTTTTTCGGGTTTTATCACGCTGGTCTTGGGCATGCTGATTGTAACCTATCACAACATCTGGGTTAAAAACTGGACTGTCCTTGTTACTATTATCGGCTGGATGGCGCTCTTTAAAGGGGTGACGCTTATTCTATTTCCCCAGTTTATTTCATCTTTTAAGGGCATCTATAAAAACGGCCGTCTTTTAGGAGTGTTTATGATTGCTCTTGGACTTTTGTTCGGATATTTCGGATTTTTAGCTTAACAAAATGCTGGTGCAAACATAGTTAAAATATCTGTCAATCTTTTCAAATAATACGCCAAAGAATTAAAGTTATTTTCGGATAAAAAACATGAGAGATTTTTTGCCGGTATCAAAAGAAGACTTAAAAAAACGCGGCTGGGATGAGCTTGATGTGATATTGGTAACCGGCGATGCTTATGTCGACCACCATTCTTATGGCGCGGCTGTTGTGGGAAGAGTTTTAGAAGATGACGGATTTAAAGTCGGCATTATCGCACAGCCGGACTGCAGTAAACTCCAGGATTTTAAAAGACTCGGCCGGCCGAGGCTTTTCTTCGGCGTTACAGCGGGCAATATTGACTCTATGCTTGCCAAGTACACCGCCAATAAAAAAGTGCGCAATAGTGATGACTATTCTCCGGCCGGCCAGATCAACTTAAGGCCCGAAAGAGCAATTATTGTATATGTAAATAAACTACAGCAGGCGTTTAAGGGGGTACCGGTAGTTATTGGCGGTATCGAAGCCAGTATGAGGAGGCTCGCTCATTACGATTACTGGTCTGACAAAGTGAGGCGTTCTATTGTTTTGGACTCCAAGGCCGACATACTTGTTTATGGTATGGGCGAGAGGCAGGTTTTAGAAATAGCTCAGCAGTTAAAAGACGGCCGGGATAAAAACAGCCTGGATAACATTCGCGGCACAGTTGTTGTCAGGAATTCTATAGCCAGGCTTAAAAATTATATTTTAATTCCCTCTTTTGAGGATATCTCTTTAGATAAGGACAAGTTCAACGAAGCTTTTAAATCTATTTATTTTGAATCCGATCCGATCAGAGGCAAAACAATTGTCCAAAAGCACGGTGAGAGATTTGTCATACAGAATCCGCCGGCTCTGCCTTTGGCTATAGAAGAGATGGATAGGATATACTCATTGCCCTATATGCGAAACTGGCACCCCCGATACGATAAAGAAGGCGGTGTGCCGGGATTTGAAACAGTCAGAAATTCTATTGTGTCCCACAGGGGCTGTTTCGGAGGCTGCAACTTCTGCTCTTTATATCTGCATCAGGGCAGGATTGTCCAAAGCCGAAGTTCGGAGTCAATATTGAGTGAGATAAAAACCATTGCTCAGGATAATAATTTCCGGGGAACTATTAGCGATATAGGCGGTCCGACCGCAAATATGTATATGGCCTCCTGCTATTTATGGAAAACAACAGGAGCTTGCCGGGATAAAAAATGCCTCCTGCCTAAGAAGTGCAAAAATCTCCAATTGGGTTATGAGCATTCAATGCAGCTCTGGCAAGAGGCCGCTAAAATACCCGGTTTAAAACATATATTTATCGGCAGCGGTGTAAGGTATGACCTGTTAATCGACGGCTATTCGGATAAATATTTGCGTGATTTATGTTTAAACCACATCAGCGGCCAGCTGAAAGTTGCTCCTGAGCACTGCGTTGATATGGTTTTAGAATTGATGGATAAGCCAAAATTCAAGGTTTATCAGGAGTTTTCCCGTAAGTTTGAAAGCATTAATAAGCTATTAAGCAAGAAACAGTATCTGGTTAATTATTTTATAACAGGCCATCCCGGAACGCAACTTGAAGATGCCCTGGAGTTGGCTTTGTATCTTAAGAAAAACCGCATCTATCCGGAACAGATTCAGGATTATATACCATTGCCTATGACCGTATCGGCCTCCATGTATTATACGGCCAAGAATCCGTTTACCGGAAAGAGCGTCTATGTAGCCAGGAATTTCGGCGAGAGAATGATGCAGCGGGCGTTGCTTCAGTATAAAGAGCCCCGGAATAAAAAATATATCATAAAAGCTCTTGCGCTGCTTTGCAGGGAAGAGTTGAAAAAAGTTTTTTTAACTAACTCTTTTAAAAAATAATTGGCTGTATAATAAATAGGATAGGCTCGTTATTACGGCATTGTTTTTAATCCCCGCGTAGTTCCCCGGCACAGATATGCTGGAATCAATCCGGTATTATTATGGATAGGCAATTAAATTTTTATAGATTATAATTATATCAAATGAGAAATATGATTTTAAAAACCGGTTCTACAATTTATTTTTACAGGAGAGATTATGTTTGAGCGGTTTTTACCGGTCCAGGATCCGGTGCTTATATTTGCCCTTCTTATGCTGATAGCTTTGGCGGCACCGTTAATTTCAAACAGGTTTAAATTGCCCGGTATTATCGGCCTGATTGTTACCGGAGTTTTATTAGGGCCCCATGCATTGGGCGTACTGGAGCGGGGTTATGAAATCCAGCTTTTAGGGACGGTAGGGCTGCTTTATATAATGTTTTTAGCCGGGCTGGAGCTGGACCGTATCCAGTTTATCCGCCACCGCCATCACAGTTTAGTATTCGGAATATTGACATTCAGCGTGCCTTTATTTTTCGGCAGTTTGATAGCGCGGTATATTTTAGAGCTTAGCTGGGAAGCCTCTATTTTGCTGGCCAGCATGTTTTCTTCGCATACGCTTTTGACATATCCTATAGCCAGCCGGCTCGGTATTTCACGGCAGCGGGCGGTAACTACAACCGTAGGAGGAACAATTTTAACAGATACTGCGGCGCTTTTGGTGCTGGCTGTTATCGCTGCTTCGCATAAAGGAGGGGCTGGTATTTTTTTCTGGTCGCGGCTTATTGCCTATATGGTTGTCTATACAGCAATGGTAATGGTGATTCTTCCCCGCTTAGGCAGATGGTTTTTCCGCAATATAGCCACAGACGGCGTGGTTGCTTTTACAGGAGTAATAACGGCAGTCTATCTCTGTGCCTACCTGGCTTATATGGCAGGGCTGGAACCTATTATAGGGGCGTTTCTTGCCGGCCTTATTTTAAACAGCTTTATTCCCGAGAAAAGCGCTCTCATGAACCGCATTCAATTTGTAGGGCATTCTCTTTTTATACCGTTTTTTCTTATTTCAGTCGGTATGCTGGTAAATGTCCGTGTGCTGTTTTCCGGAAATCAAACAGCAGTTATTGCTTCTATGATGGTATTTGCAGGCATTACGACCAAATGGCTGGCGGCATATTTTACCCAGAAAATTTTAAGATATACGCTCGAAGAAGGCGGGCTTATTTACGGCTTGAGCGTTAACCAGGCTGCCGCTACGCTGGCGGCTGTTCTGATCGGCTATAATATAGGCATATTCAACGAACCGATTCTAACAGGAACTATAGTGATGATTTTAGTAACCAGCTTGGCCGGGTCATGGATAACCGATCGTTATGCCCGTAAGGTAGCCTTCAAAGAGGAACAAGAGCCTCGCCAGGCTTCCGACGACCCTTATAGAATATTGATTCCTTTGGCAAATCCGCAAACCGTAGAAGAGCTTGTGAATTTGGCAATGTTGATCAGGATTCGTAATTCTCAGGAACCGCTCTATCCTTTAAGAATAGTGCAGTCGGGAGATAATATTGATGAGCGCATAATCGAAGCCGAGAAATTACTGGGCCAGGCGGTTGTTCAGGCTTTAGAGGCTGATATTCCGGTGACCCCTGTGACCAGAGTTGCAATGGACGTTGCAACAGGTATTCAGCAGGCCATAATGGATTTGCGTATTTCAACTATAGTAATGGGTTGGAAAGGCAGCGCTTCTTCGCATTCGCGCATTTTTGGAAGAAATCTGGACCTGCTGCTGGACAATAGCACTCAGATGGTAGTTATAAGCAGGTGTCTTGTCCCGATAAATACCATGAAACGGGTTATTCTGGCTGTGCCGCCCTTGATTGACCACCAGCCTGGCTTTGCAGCTGCGATTAAATCAATTAAAATTTTAACCCATCAGCTTGACGCTTCTCTGCTTACGGTTTCAGCATCTGCTACTATGGATACTGCTAAGTTGATTGCCCAGAACGTTTCGCCTAAAGTCCGGGAGTCTTTTGTGCAGTTGGAAACATGGGACGGTTTGCTCCCATGGCTTAAAGAAACATTGAATGAGGATGACCTTTTTATACTAGTAAGCGTGCGCAAGGGCAGATTGGCCTGGCAGCCCAATTTAAACCGCATTCCGCGATTAATAAGCCAGCAGTTTCCGGGAATCAACTATGTGATTATGTATCCGCCTGAGACAGCCTGGGCCGAAGCAGCTGGTGAACATGAAGCTAAAACAATGCAGATGTCCTTTCTGCCGGCCAGCCATGTGCAGCTTGATCTTGGCGGATCTGATATCTCTCAGGCCATATCCTACCTTTTGAGCCAGGCTTTTTCTGATAAAGAAGTTATAAAAAACATAACCGGCATACTTACCGCTATGGCTAAAACAGAGCCTTTAGAGCTTGCTCCTGGAATACTTCTTCTACATACTCATATATCTGAAATTCAATCCTCGACAGCTTTTTTGGGAATAAACAAAGAAGGCTGGAAGCTCCCCAACACCACTGAAGATGCCAAAGCGCTGTTTGTCCTGCTCAGCTCTAAAGACGCTACTCCCGATGTGCACTTGAAAGCTCTGGCTGAGCTGGTGCGCCCTCTTCAGCATATCCGCAGCGCAGAGCAGTTAATTAAAATAACATCTGTTAATGAAGTTCTAAACATGTATAAATGAAATACGGATGTTAGGTTTCAATTGCCGGTATAAATCTCAAAGATAATCCAGTTGTTTTAGATTTTCAACGGACTTCGATATCCCTATCACAGCCAGCCGGTCTTCTCCCTTAAGGCGCATGTCCGGTCCGGGGAATATTATACGCTGGCCTTGCCGGTTTATGCCTACCACTGTGACATCGTACTGCTGATGGAACTTAAGCTCTGCCAGAGTGCGGCCGATTTTGTCGGAGTTTTCTGCAATACGTATTTCTCCCAGCATAAAACGCTCAGTTTCTCCGGCATCATCTTCTCTGGTCTCGTTCATAAACAGCTCTGCTTGCTTCAATTCTGCGGCCGGACCCATTATTACAAGCCTGTCTCCGGGGTATATGCGGAATTCCGGAGCTAAATCATAAATAACTTTTCCGGCGCGGCTTACTGCTAAAATAGATATTCCTTTCACGGGCCTGAGCGGAATATCTTTTATGCTTTTACCTGTGAATACAGAGCCTGATTTTATGCGTATCTCCCGAAAGGCTATCGGCCAGTCAGAGTTATCCGGCAGCATATCCATTGCGTCAGTCAATGCATCTGCGGCCTGTTCTACGGCGTCGATAAAAGGCTGAAGCACTATCTGGGCTCCGGCCTCTTTGTAAATTTTAGTTTCGCCGGCATTTATTGCCGTCAGTGCTGTTTTGCCTTTATATCCGCGTATCTTCAGCATATTAAGCAGGGCCAGGTTTAAATTTTTAGAGCGGATGGTGCTGATTACCCAGCGGGCTTTGTGTAAGGGTAGCTGCTCCATAATCTCGGGATCTGCGGCATCTCCGTAAAGCACCGGAGTGCCTCTGTCTTGCCATCTTTTTAGCACCTCCGGGTCAAAGTCCACCGCCACTATATTTTTTTTACGGTTTAATAGATAGCTGGCGATGGCGCTGCCGTACTCGCCCAGCCCTAACAAGATTATGTTTATCTCAGGTATTTTTTGTGCAGCATCTAATGTAGTCTCTCTGTAAGGATTGCGTTTTTCAAATATTTTAAGCGGTTTTTCAAAGATACGGTAGATAGATTCAGAATAAAGTATCATATATGTAGAGGCAAATATCGTTATAACTCCTACCATAGTTATCAGGCCCATAGTCTCGGGCCGGATATGGCCTATGCTTAACCCTAACGCTGCGACTATCAGCGAGAATTCACTTATCTGCGCCACTGTAAGCCCGGCCATAAATCCGGTGCGGCGCCTGTAGCCCATAAAACCCATTATAATCAGGACTATAATGGGATTACCTATCAGCACAAAAAGCGAGAGTATCAGCGAAGTCCCTGTCTGGGTACCTACTATGCTCCATTCCAGCCTTGCTCCCAGGCCTATAAAAAAGAATAAAAGCAGGAAATCTCTCAGCGTTGCCAGCTTGGATCCGATAAGGTCTCGGTATCTGGTAGATGCCAGTGATATTCCGGCCAGAAAGGCTCCGATCTCTTTATTAAATCCCAGAAAATCTCCTCCGGCTGCCAGGATTACCGCCCAGGATATGGCAAACAATAACAATAGTTCCTGCGATTCTGCCAGTCGTTTTAACAGGCCGGGCAGGATGTAGCGTGTTAATATAAAAATAACAGCTAAAAAACCCAGCCCTTTTGCCAGCATGATCAGCGACATCGCAAAAACAGAGTTGTTGGTTAGAACCGATCCGAAAGTAGTGAGCCCTACCAGCGCCAGTATAGCGACTATATCCTGAACGATCAAAAAGCCTACTGAGATCTGGCCATGGAGAGAGTCTATCTCTTTTTTATCCGAAAGCAGTTTGACGATTATTATTGTGCTGGAAAATGCCAGAGCGACCGAGACATATGCCGCTGCAAGCGGGGTTATCCCTAGAGACAGAGCTATCAGAAATCCTATTCCGGAGGTGAAAATAATCTGGCCCAATCCGGTAGCCAAGGCAACAAATCCTACTTTGCGTATCAGGTTGATGTCAAGCCTTAACCCTACGATAAACAAAAGTAAAGCTATGCCCATCTGGGCAAAAAGTTCGATCTTGCCGTAATTGGTTATAATTGCCAGTCCCGAAGGCCCTGAGAGTATTCCGGTTATCAGGAACATAATTATCAGGGGCTGGCGCAATTTTCGGCCCAATGCGCCCATAATGGTTGCTACAGCCAGTATCAGGCCTAATTCAAAGAATGGGTTTATATTTATCAATGTAAAACCTCACAAAGATATTTTTAATTGCTTATATCTTATCAGAAACATCTTTATAATTCAATTTGCTGCAATAACCTGCTGCAACAGATATAATGAAGTTATGCAATTTTTAGGTTGAAATCTCAGGCTCTGCGATATGATAATTGGTTATCCTTAACCTAGGAAAATGTTTGAAAATATTTCATCTGTTCAAATTTTAACTGCATTCGGGCTTACTGCTCTAGCCGGGCTTTCAACCGGTATCGGAAGCACAATAGCCTTAATCTCTAAAAACTTAAACAACCGCTTTCTATCTACATCATTAGGTTTTTCGGCAGGTGTTATGATATATGTATCTTTTGTAGAAATATTTGCCAAAGCCCAGCAGAGCCTCTGTTTTAGGCTGGGAGAGAGAACAGGGCTTTTCTATGCGGTCGGGTCTTTTTTTGCAGGCGTGGTTTTTATAGCTGTTATAGACAGAATGATCCCTGCGGCTCAAAATCCGCATGAAATTCACCATTTTAAGGATAAGAGCACTAAGGCAGATTCGCTGCACCGCACCGGAATATTCATTGCTTTGGCAATAGCAATACATAATTTTCCGGAAGGGCTGGCAACATTTATGAGCGCATTGGGGGATATGAAACTAGGCATCATGATTGCCCTGGCCGTAGCTTTACACAATATCCCGGAAGGCATTGCGGTCTCGGTTCCGATTTACTATGCCACAAACAATAGAAAGAAGGCCTTTGTTTACTCGTTTTTATCCGGGTTGGCCGAACCTCTGGGAGCATTAATAGGATATTTTCTGCTGCGGCCTTTATTTAATGAGATTACTTTTGGAATTCTGTTTGCCTCGGTTGCCGGCATTATGGTCTTTATCTCGATAGATGAACTGATACCTTCTGCAGAAGAGTACGGAGAGCACCACTGCTCTATCTATGGTTTTGTAGCCGGAATGGCAGTTATAGCCTTGAGCCTGATTATTTTTTAAATTTTTGGGAATAAATCCCGGATATTTACGTCTAATATATGAAATCTGAAATAAACGAGGATATATTTTATGTTCAGCAATTTATTGGCGGAGAAGAACAAGGCTTTAAGATGCTGGTAAATAAATATCAGAACAATCTTTTAAATCTAGCCTATTCTCTCACCGGCTACTGCCATGAGAGCGAAGATATTGTGCAGGAAGTATTTTTTAAAGTTTACCGCAACTTGAAATTTTTTAAACAACGCTGCCGGTTCTCTACCTGGCTCTACCGTATAACAGTAAATACTAGTTATGATTTTTTACGCCGTAAGAGAATTTTTAAAAGCAGAGAGGGTTCTCTTGTAGATGAAATTGCCGATAACCGGAATAATCCCAGAGAAAAATTACTTGAAAAACAGCGGGAAGATTTACTTAACAGGGCATTAAGTAAAGTACCTTTTAAATACCGGGCAGCCCTTATATTTAAAGATATAGAAGGCTTAAGCTATGTCCGGATAGCCAGGGTTTTGCATTGCCGTATCGGTACGGTGGAATCGCGGATATACCGGGCCAGGCAGATTCTGAAAAAAGAACTGCTTAAGCATAAAGAGGATATAATATGAAAAAATGCGCAAAAGCAAAAAGGCTCTTGTCCGGCTATTTAGATAAAGAGACACCGGATAAAGGTGCTGATTTTATCAGGCGCCATCTATCCGATTGCCGTATTTGCAGCCGGGAGTATTCCAATCTTTTAAATATTAAAAACATGCTGTCTGGCAGAGAGCGCACAGTTCTTGCACAAGACCATATAGTTAAACGTTTATACACTAATAGAGAGTTCGGAAAAAGATATTCATTGCTGGACAGCCTGGGCAGCCTCTCGCGCAGTTTTATGCCTGTTCCGGCCGTTATTGCTGCGTTGTTTTTGGCATTTGTGATATCTGATCTGCGCAAAGATCAAGGCCGTTATTATTTGGAAGATTACATTATGTCCGCAGGACCGGTTACGACAGAGTTAGCCCTGGAGCTTATATTAACGGAGTAATATTTTAAGGAGCCAAAATCATGAACAGGAATACAGCCTATTTTACGGTCTTTGGAGCTTTATGTGTTTTACTGGGAGTCTTAGTCGGTGCCGGCCTGGCTAAAAACACTATGTTATCCTGGCCGGCTCCCTGTAGGCCATTTTGGAGAACTAAAACAGAACAGCTCGGCGGGCATAGCGGAGAATATTCAAAAGATAAATACCGCGGCCGGGAATTTGCTGAGATGCTGGCTGTAAAATTAGATTTAAGCCCGCAGCAGAAAGATCAGATTACAGATATTCTGGAGAATACCCGCTTATCTATATCTGAAATAAAAGAGAGATCAAACAAGCAGATTATGGATATTCTTGATGCCAAGCAGCAGGAGGATTTCGCCGCTTTAAGAGAGAAGTTTAAAGAACGTAGCAGGTTTAAAAAAACAGATAAGCATTATTTACACAAAGAGCATTATTCTGGCCCGGATGTCCGGGAGTAGCTTTTTAAAAAAAATAGGTTCTAAGGCAGGTTAGTATGTCAAAAAAATATATAGTAGCAGTTTTTTTATTATCGGTATTGTTTTCGTATTTTTCCGGGGCCGAAGAGCCTTTGGACTGGCTGGAATGTTTAGGCCAGGCGAAGAGGCATAACCCTGAATTAGTATCCGCTTTAGAGAAAATAAAACAGGCAAAATCAGATAAAGATATTGCAGTTAGCCCAAGCCTGCCGGACATAACAGCAGATCTTAGCGGGAAAAGGTCTAAGAGCTCATCCGGAGATGCCCAGAACTCCTATTCTTACGGCTTATCGGGCAAACAATTAATTTTTGACGGCTTTAAAACATTTAACATTATAGCCGGCTCAGAATACAGCCTTAGCGCCCAGCAGTACAGCTATCTGACAGTCTCTTCTAATGTAAGGCTGAATTTAAGAAAAGCATTTGTAAGCCTTCTTAAAGCTCAAGAGTTAATATCTTTAACCGAGGAGATTGCTAAGCGCAGAGATCAAAATTTTAAACTGGTAAAATTACGCTATGAAGCTGGCAGAGAGCATAAGGGTTCTCTTTTAATGGCCGAGGCGGATTTAGCCAAAGCGGAGTTTGAGGTTGATCAGGCAAAAAGAAACCTCTCTTTGGCCATAAGAGATCTCTCTAAAAACATCGGCCTGGATAAACCTGTTAATTTGCGTATTAAAGGAGATTTTTCTGTCAAGGAGAGCTATGCCTTTAGCCCAGATTTTGAACATCTTGTTGCTACTAATCCGTTCTTAAAGGAGTTAATAGCTAAAAAAGAGTCTGCCCGTCACAGCCTTTATTCTGCAAGAGCCGAGTTTTTTCCTCAAGTCTACCTCAGCAGCTCTATAGGCAGAAGCAGCAGCAGCTGGCCGCCTGAGGGCGATAACTGGTCTTTGGGCCTGGGGGTATCTTTACCGCTGTTTGAAGGCAAAAGCCGTATAGCAGGAGTATCCAAGGCTAAGTCAAAACTGGCTCAGGCAGAGGCAGATGAAAAGAGCGGGCGTTTTGGCGTTTTGGCTACATTAGAAGAGGCTTGGAAATATTTTCAGGATGCAGGGGCAAGTGTTTTGGTCCAAGTTAAATTTCTGAATGCGGCTCAGGAGCGAGCCAGAATAGCGGTCACCCAGTATGAGACAGGTTTAATATCTTTTAACGATTGGATAATAATAGAGGATAATTTAGTTAATGCCAAAAAATCCTATCTTAACGTGCAAGCTGAAATGCTGCTTGCCGAGGCTTACTGGATCCAGGCAATCGGAGGTACGATGGAATATGATTAAATACAGGTACATAACGGTCTCAGCGGTGCTTTTAGCGGCAGTATTATCCGCCATATTTGGTTTCAATAGATTAAATAACAAGAGCAGAAATGAAACGGTTTTTATAAACCCTGTTATAGATGACGTTGTTTTAACGGTTGCTACCACCGGAGTTATCAAACCGCAGAACAGGCTTCAGGTCAAGCCCTCAATAGGTGGCCGGATAGAGCAGGTCATGGTTAAAGAAGGCAGCAGTGTAAAAAGCGGAGATATACTGGTATGGATGAGCTCTACTGAAAGAGCTGCTCTTATGGATGCGGCCCGTTCTCAAGGCCTGGACGCTTTAAGTTATTGGGAACAGGTTTATAAAAAGACGCCTATTGTCTCTCCGATTGACGGTGAGGTTATAGTGCGTTCGGTCGAGCCCGGCCAAACTGTTACAGCCTCTGAAGCGATCTTGGTTTTATCCGATAGGCTTATAGTGAGCGCTCAGTTTGACGAGACCGATATCGGTAAAGTCAAAATAGGCCAGAGAGCATTTATCACTTTAGATGCCTACCCGGATATCAGGCTTAACGGGACCGTAGATCATATTGCTTATGAATCCAGCTTGGACAGCAATGTGACTATATACGATGTCGATATTGTTCCTGATACGATACCTGATATTTTGCGTTCCGGCATGAGCGTTACTGTTGAGGTAGTGGATAAGACTGCCGAAAATGTTATAACCGTGCCTTCCAATGTTTTGCGCTATGAAGGAAAGCGGCAGTTTGTGCTTGTTAAAGGTGCTTACGGTAAAATATCCGAACGTGATGTCAAAGTCGGTTTAAATGACAATAAAAATGCCCAGATAATATCCGGTTTAAGCACAGATGATATTGTTGTTATGCAAAATGCCTATCTGCCGCAAAAGAAAAGCGCCGGTACTAATCCGTTTATGCCGTTCGACAGAAGGCAAAGATGATAGAGGTAAATAATCTATTTAAAATATACGGTGCCGGAGAGAGTTCAGTAGCGGCTCTCAACGGCGTCTCTTTAAATATTGCACAGGGCGAATTTGTAGCCATTATCGGGCCTTCCGGTTCCGGAAAATCCACGCTTCTTCATATTCTTGGCTTTTTGGACCGTCCGGATAAGGGGTCTTATAAAATTTTTAAAACCGAGGTTTCTAAGTTAGAGGACGATCAGCTAGCGCATCTAAGGAGTGGTTTGGCCGGTTTTATATTCCAGCAGTTTCATCTGCTGCGCAGGACAAGTGCAATTGAAAATGTAGAGCTGCCGCTTGTCTATTGCGGCAGCAGAAACATAATAGATCTTGCATGGCTTTCCTGAGCGTTTTCACGCATACGGTCGACGGCGTGCCTCTCCCGCTGCTATCGCTGCTGGTC
>JAQUNS010000004.1 GCA_028717465.1 Candidatus Omnitrophota bacterium | reverse complement strand
ATCGCAGCCTCTCTTGTCAGAGAGTCTCTTTCGCTGCGGGCCTGCCCCAGCTCATCTGTTAAAACCCGGTTTTGGGAATTTAAATAATCTGTTCTGTCTTGAGAATCTTTTAGTTTTTTAAGCTCTTTATTTAAGATTTTGTTTTCGGAGTCTATTTTTTTATACTCGCTGTTAATCTGGCGCAGCTTTAGATTCAGTTCTTTATTCTCTGTTTTAAAGCGCCCGACCCGGTCACTGCTCTTAGACAACGTGGCCAGCTGTTTCTGCAGCTCTTGGTTTTTGTGCTCCAAACCATTTCTCTCGGCATCTAAAGACATTATCCTGTCCTCAAGCGCCTTGATGGAGCTTTTAAAGCCGTCTGGCTCTCTTAAGGCAATCTTCATGTCCTGGATATTTTTGCTTAAAAACTCTGCTTCTTCTTTATAAGATAGTAATTGCGACTCCAGCCTTATTATCTCCTGGGCCATCTGATCTTTCTGGCCAGACTCCTGATTGAGCTGTTCGGATTTAAATAACAGCTCTCTTTCCAAAGAGTTTAATCTGTGGCGGGAGTATTTCAATTGTATTGCGTAATTGATAAATGCAGATATCAGAATAAAAGCAGCTGCTGTGCCTAATACGTAAGCAGATTTTTTAAGCGGCTTTTTCATTTATCTTTTTTCTAGTGCAGCTCTTTCTCGGGTTTAAATAGTTTTTTTATCTCTAGGACCTGTTCTTTAACCTCGCGCTCGCTCCGCACTATACTGGCAGTTACAAAAATCAATAAATCAGTTGTCTGAAGTTCTTTCTTTTTGTGCCTGAAAGCAAGGCCCAGTAGAGGTATATCTCCTAAAAGAGGCACCTTGTCCAAAGTATCAATCTCTTTTTGCTTTATTAGTCCTCCGATAACCACTGTTTCACCGTCCCGCAGCTGGACCTGGGTAAAAGCCTCTCTTGTGTCTATATAGGGCCTTTCATTGTTTGGGCCTACGTAAATGCCTGAAAAATCGCTGACCACAGGGTGCAAGGTCATTCGTATCCTGTCATCGGGCGAGACATGAGGCGTTACTTCTAAAGAAATACCGACCTCTTCTTCGTCATAACCTGAAATCTCATAAGTTCCGGTCTCTGAGTTGAATGTATAGACAGGTATCGGAATTTTAGTTCCGACCAATATCTTTGCTTGTTCATTGTTTAATGTAACAACCCTTGGATGCGAGAGCACTTTGGTATTAACGTCCTGCTGGATAGCCTGGAGCACTGCCTGGAACTCCCTAAAATTTAAAGTGCCGAAAGTAAAATCACTGGCGGTTGTATACGGAAAACCGTGGCTGTACGGAAAAAGTGCTTCGCTTTCGTCTCCGGCAACGGTAGAACTGCCGGGATTGCTTTCCGGAAAATAACTCTTCGGGCCTACTTTTCTAAAGGGCAATGTATGAGGCCTGGCTGCACCGGTTGCAGTAGCCTTTACGGTCCACTTAATGCCCAGCTGTTTATTGTCATCTACATTAGTCTCTATAATTTTAGCTTCTATTAACACCTGGGGAGTCTCTTTGTCCAGCTCTTTAATCAATTTGCTTACAGTCTCTATGACATTTGGCACATCGGTTACCACAAGAGCATTGGATCTTTTGTCAACCTCCACAGAACCTATAGCCGTTAAAACTTTTTTTAAGCTGTCTTTTAAATTTTCGGCCACGGCATTATTCAATATAAAAACCTTTGTAAAGGGGGCCTCCCTCTCTATTTCGTTAACTGTGGTAACCTTTACCACAGAGCCTTTTTTGGTATAAGCATACCCGCTGGCAGTAACAACCGCATCTACCGCCTCTGTCACGGTCAGGTTGGAAAACTTGACGCTTATTCTGCCGCTGACTTTATCCGACACTACCATATTGAGATCGAACTGGTCTGCCAGCATCCTTAAAACATCCCTGACCTCGGCATCTTTTATCTCCAGAAACTTGATAATGCCTTCTGACTGTATAAAATCAGGCTCATCTGCAAATAAAGTAAAACAACAGGCTACTAACAATAGCGTTATTATTAAAATCCGGCTCTTCATTCTCGGTCTCCTTTTTCCAGTTTAATCATTAAATTATTGCCGCCTTCATTTATTATAATATAATCATTTTCTATTCTTTCTATCCTGTAAGCTCCGACTACGCCGCCCTCCCTGTATATTTCTCCGTTAATCATAGCTGTTTTGGCGCCGCCCTGTGATATCAAGATAGCCTCTAAAACAATGCCGCCGTCAAATCCCGCCTTTGAGGAAAAACCAAAAGGGTCTCTGGACCATTCTGCGGGCCTTTTATTAATGCGAACCTCGTCTACTCCGGAAGAGAGCTTGACTTCGGCCTCGCTGTCGAGCATTTTTTTAATATCGCTAATATCCGGAATTTTCAGATTAGGAGTGCCGATAAAATATATCCCGAATAGAAATCCGCTGGCTAAAATCACAGCTAATATCAATAACCTGTTCTTCATCTTTATTTATTTAAAGCAAAATCCAGCCTTAAATCAACATTAACCGTCCAGTCGTCTTTTTTTGTTATCTCAATATTATTTATTCCGCACCGTAAACCCTTTTTTTCAAGATTATCCAGAAAACCTGTAAAATTCAAAAAATTGCCTTCCAGTTTTAACCGCAAACCGTATCTGGTTAAATTCTCTAAAGCGTAAGGTTCTAAGTTATAGATATACCTAAAATCCTGTATCTTGAGCCCGCTGTTTTCGGCTTCTAAGATAACTTTGTTGGCTAAAGTCAGAAAATCCCGCTCTTCAAATATGCTCTGCTGAAGCCTCTGTTTTCTATCTTTTAAAAGCTCTATCTCTCTGTCAATATTAGGATGCTGGGTGAGCAATGATTGCAGGCTTTTGAGCTCCTTATCTATCTGGGCAAGCTTAGCCTGGTATGTCCTGGCTTGGGAGATCTCGGAAAATACCAGCACCTTTAATGCTAAATAGACCAGGATACAAACCCCTAAAACTACAGACAGGGCAAACTTTTTCTCTTTTAAAACTTTGATAAAATACCCTGCTTCTTTCAGCTTCGGGTTTTTAAAAATCTTAATATTTTTTAAGTTTAGTTTAGGTAGCATTCGATTTTAAAATAAATCTGGTTTAAATTGCTTTTGTGCTGGGTATCTACTATCTTGGCATCTTTAAAATAGGCTGACTCTTTAATGCGTTTTATGAAATTATTAAGTACTGTGTTTAAAGAGCTGCGTTCGGCTTCGACGCTGCCCTGTATGACAGCGGTATTTTTTCCGGATTCCGATGAACCCGAAACCTTATTCAGCATAATCTCATTGCTCGTCAATCTGCTAATCTCTTTTAAAATTCCAAGCCAGTCCCGGTAAGAAGAATAAGCGCTTGAAATTCTTGTCTCTAATGCTGTAATCTCTGAATTAAGTTCGTCGGTATAGCGCAGCTGCTTGATCAAAGGCATCAATTCAGAGTAGGACTGCTCGGCCCTATATGTTATCCTTTTTAAATAAAACATATTGAGATTGAGGCCCAAGGAGAAAAACAGCAGAAATCCTATTAAAACTCCGGCATAGATATAGACTGTATTTTTTGCTTTGTGGGTCTCTTTTATTATCTTGTAATACGGCGATATCAGATTGTAAGACTTAAGGGCATCAAAGAGTGTTGCCGGTAATAGGTTTAGTTCATCTAAGTCTATTGTATCGGGCATCTTTGGGCCCAGGTCTATTCTTTCGCTTATCTTAACAAGGTTAAGATAGATCTGTGGAATTTTCAGCCTCTGCTCTAAAAAATTTCCCAGACCTTTAATCTTTGCGCCTTTACCGATCAGGTAAATTGCGCTTATTTTCTCTTTATTCTGGAAATTTTTTAGGTATTCAGACATAAAAGTTCCGACTTTTTCAGATAGAACATCCAGTGCCGGAGCAAAAAGCATTCTTAGTTGTTGATAGCTTATATCCAGGCTGCCTTCTTCTTGCGCCGGATGGCCGGCTTTTTCCAGAATACTGGTCCGCTTGTCGCTTTTTACTGTATAGCTGCCTTCTCCTTCCGGATATCCGATATTATTTAATATATTTTCGGTCTCATCAAAATCAATCTCGATAGGAGCAGCCTGGGTATAGACTGTTCTGGCTATGGATTTTTTAATATCAAAGATTCCGAATTTAACAACTTCATAATATGTGGCCGCTCTTTCCTTCATGGCAATCAGTTCGCAAAAATTATCCTCTAATCTTAGCGTAAACGCCGTACTCTCTTTGGGTATTAATTTTAAATTAACAAACATGTTTTCCATTGAGAGCACGGAAGTCTCTATTCTCTCCAGGTCTATTCCTGTCTTATTGAATATGTCCAGCAGTTTATCTGAAATAACGGTCTTTATTCCCGTAACCATTCCTGCCATCAGGTCTTTATTCTCTAATTTAGTAACATTATGATCCAGATAGTATTCTCCGGGCACAATGCGCATATCATGGCTGATTACGTGCATACAGTGGCTTACCGCTTCTGCTTTCGGTATAGAAGGCAGTACTTTTACGCAAGATGCAAGATAATTGGGAGAGACTATCAAATGGGCGCTTCTAACTTCTGACTTATAGAACTGCTCCAGATGCTGTTTGAAGCGGGCCCAGAACATATTACCGCTGTCATCGCCAGGCACGCTGAAAGAAGAGAAGCTTTCTATGGTCAGGCGCTCTTTATTTCTAGATACCAGGGCAAAGCGGGCATAATTAGATCCTACCTCAATGAGATACTCTCTGGCCGGCCTGTTTGTTTTGTTAAAATTGAAAAAATCCATTCGGAATCATTTTATCACAATTGTCCGAACAACCTCAAATGAATCATTCTCTTGGCGCAGACCTCTGCAGACAAGGCAAGATTATAGGCGCTCTGTATATCTTGTGCAGCAGATATAATACCGTGCTTATTCAGTATCAGTAAAGGCGCTTTTGCAACGGCTTTAGCCGCCTCTTTGGCCAGCTTATCAGAGCCGGGTTGATAAGCTTCTAGCTTGCCCACGCGGCCTTTTAGAATGTATTGAAATTCTAAATCCTGCGAAGCCAGCTCCAGCCCCAGTTCGTCTATAAGCGAAATGTAGAAAGGATGTAGATGCAGCACTGAAACTATAGAAATATTTTTTTCATAGATAAGATAATGCATCTTCCATTCACTGCTTAAATTTTTATTTTTTAACAGGTTTTTGCCGGAAGCCTGTAAAGAAAAGATAGAGAAGTCGCTCTCTTTAGCCGACTCTAAATTGGCTCCTTTATTTTTCAATAAAATTTTATCAGACAGCCTTAAGCTTATGTTCCCGAAAGACGCATAGGTCAGGTTGTTTTTTGATATCAGCGAAGAGTAATAAACCAGCTTCTTTCTGGCTTGCGCTATATTTTTGCTCTCAGATAGACTTTTAGGCATATTCATATTATATATTAACAGTATGCCTCCGCAAAATAACTATTTTACTTTTTAAGTTATAACTATTGCCTTGCAAATAAACGGCTTTTTTGATATACAGAGAATACTATTTTTACGATTGTACAAATTGATGTTAATCCAATACTTTTTAGGAGACCAATATGCTGAATATACTGCGGGAGAAAAAAAACGTAAAGCTGATAATGTTCTTTATCGCTATCATAATCATTCCGGCGTTTGTGCTCTGGGGCGTAGGCAGCATCCTAAGATCAAAAAGCAAAGACTCTCTGGCCGGTGTCGTATTCTCGGCTAAGATTTCAAAACAGGACTTTGTCGATCAGTACCATGCCGTTTACAGCCAGGCCCAGATTCTTTACGGAGAGAATTTAGCCAAAATTAAAAACCTGCTCAACTTAGAAGGCCAGACCTGGCAAAGAATAACTCTGCTGGAAGAAGCTAAAAGAAGAAAAATAAAAATATCTGATCAAGAAGTAATAGATGCAATTCAAAGCTCTTCTATTTTTTACAAAAATAACAGGTTCGACCAGGATACATACCAGACCATTCTGAGCTACTATTTGGGCCTTACTCCCAGAAAATACGAAGAGCAAATTAGAGATAGCTTAAAAATAAAAAACCTCATCCAGCAAGAGACTAAAGATATTCAAATCTCGGAACAGGAAGCCCGGCTGACTTTTCAAAATCAAAACACATCCTACAATCTCGGCTATATACTAATTAAACCGTCTGATTTTACAGAAGATATTGAATTTGCCCCGGAAGAACTTGAGGGTTTTTATCGGGATAAGAAAGAGCTGTTTAAGAAGACCGAGCAGGTTAATATCGAATACCTGGCTGTAATTTTTAAAGACCTGGTTGGCAATATTGTTTTGACTGAAGATGAGATAGCAGATTATTTCTATGCCCACAAAGAAGATTTCCTCACTGGGACTGCAGAAGCTGGCGAAGAAATGACAGAAGAAATAAAAGAAAAAATATCTCAAGCTTTATCGGCATCTAAAACGCGTAAAGAAGCCGAAAGAATAACATGGCAAATAGAAGACGACATTATCTCTGGCCTTAGCATAAAAGAAACGGCTGAGAAAAACAGCCTGATCTTGAAAGAGACCGGATTCTTCTCTCCCTGGGATCCGATCCCCGGTATCGGCTGGTCCTATGCAATCACACAAGATGCCTTCTCTTTAAATCCGGGGGAAACCAGTAATGCTATCGAAACCAAAGACGGTTTTTACCTAATACAGGTAAAAGATAAAAAGGCTCCCTATCTTCCTGAGTTTGAAGAGATAAAACAGCAGGTTGAAGCAGCTTTAGGCGAGGAAAAATCCCGGCAACTGGCTAAAAACCGGGCCGATCAGATTCTCTCTGAAATACTGGCATTAGAGAAATCCGGTTCTGATATACAAGAGTACCTCACTGCAAACGGCCTTCTCCTGCAAGAGACCGGCCTGATAAAAAAAGACAGCTATATCAAAGGTGTCGGCAACGCATCCGATATTTTCTTCCAGATTAAAACAGCAACTCCAGATGTTTTCTATCCCAAACCTATAGAATCGCAGGCAGGATACCTGGTTACAAAAATAGTTCAAGCAGCGACTATCGATGAGGCTGAATTTGAAAAAGATAAAAACATTATAATAGAACAGCTGTTGCTTGAGAAGAAAAATCAACATTTACAGGACTGGCTCAACAGATTAATAGAGCGGGCAGGAATAGAAGTTTATTTCTCTATAGAACAGTAGCACTATCGCCGTTTCAGCAATTTATCAAGAGCTTCTTTGAACTCTTCGATGTCCTTGAACTCTTTATAGACAGAGGCGAATCTGACATAAGCGACTTGATCCAGCTTATGAAGATACCTCATAATCAACTCTCCTACTATTTTGCTCGGAACCTCTTGCTGATTTCTCTTTTCTAAATCTTTTTCTATTTTATCTGCAATCTCTTCTAACTGCTCCGTGCTGACCTGCCTTTTCTGGCAAGCTTTACGCAAACCGTTCAGTACTTTCTCGCGGCAAAACTCTTCTCTTCTGCCGTCTTTTTTCATTATGATTATAGGAGTAAGCTCGGTCTTTTCGTAGGTAGTAAAACGCCTGAGGCATTTCAAACACTCTCTGCGCCTTCTGATAATGTTCTCGTCGGAACTGCTTCTAGAGTCAATAACCTTGTCTTCTATGTGGCCGCAAAAAGGGCATTTCATATCAATATAAAATCAGACCGCAATCAAAACAGGCCCGTTTAATCTGAATCTTTGCTGTTAAAAACCTGCTGTTTGCTGTGGGCCAATTTTCTAATCTTAATTTTAGCCTCTCTTAGCATTTCAACAGCAAGCTCATCTGTATAATCATCTTCTATAACTATCTCTTTTATTCCGGCGTTTATAAGCATCTTGGCGCATATTACGCAGGGTTGATTGGTACAATATAGCGTACCGCCTTGTACACTAACGCCGTGAAGCGCAGCCTGTAGAAGCGCATTCTGCTCGGCGTGGAGGCCTCTGCAGAGTTCATGCCTTTGGCCTGAAGGTATCGACATGCTCTCCCTTAAGCATCCGGTCTCCTGGCAATGGGTTATTCCGCTGGGAGTACCGTTATAACCAGTAGCCAGTATTCTTCTCTCCTTGACCAGAAGCGCCCCGACTTTTCTCCTTAAACAAGTAGCGCGGGAAGAGACCATTCTGGATATGTTCATAAAATAAGTATCCCAGTCCGGCCTATTGTTCATCGCTGATCTCCGGATAAAGAGGAAAGTTTTTCAGCAGATTTCTGACATCGTCTTTGACTCTGGCTATAATTTCAGCATCGCCTTTATTTTTTAGAACTTTATCTATCAATTCAACAATTACAAGCATCTCTTTCTCTTTCATGCCTCTGGTCGTCACTGCCGGTGAACCTATTCTTATGCCGCTGGTAATAAAAGGCGACAGCGTATCGTAAGGTATCAGATTTTTGTTGACTGTGATGTTGGCCTCTTCCAGCCATTTAGAAGAATCTTTACCGGAAACTTTATATGTTGAATAAACATCCACCAGATTCAGGTGATTGTCTGTTCCGCCTGTCATAACCCTGTAGCCTTTCGATATAAAGGCTTGGGCTATTGTCCTGGAATTTTTAAGAACCTGCTCCTGGTATTTTTTAAACTCCGGTTCACCGGCTTCTTTAAAAGCTACTGCTTTAGCCGCTATTATATGCAGAAGCGGGCCGCCCTGGCTGCCCGGGAAAAGCGCTGAGTCCAGAATTTTGGAAAATCTCTCCTGGGCCAAGATCATACCGCCTCTGGCTCCGCGTAAAGTCTTATGCGTTGTTGTCGTAACAAATTCTATATTTTTTTGGCAGGGATTAGGGTGCAGCCCTGCTATAACAAGCCCGGCTACGTGCGCAATATCTGCCATAACATAAGCGCCGACTTCACCGGCTATCTCCTTAAACTTGTCAAAATCCAAAATCCTGGGATAAGCGCTGTGGCCGGCAACTATAATCTTGGGCCTGTGCTTTCTGGCTAGCTCTTGAACCTGGTTATAATCTATCAGCTGGCTATCTTTTTCAACCCCGTATCTTACGACGTTATAGACAGCGCCCGAGAAATTTTTAGGATGCCCGTGAGAAAGGTGGCCGCCGGAAGCAATGTCTAAAGCCAATATAGTTTCACCTGGTTTTAAAACAGAGAAGTACACGGCTAGATTAGCCTGGGTACCTGAGTGCGGCTGGACATTGGCATATTCAGCATGAAATAGATCTTTCGCTCTTTTGATCGCTATTCTTTCAACTTCATCTGCATATTTACAGCCTCCGTACCAGCGGGCAGAAGGATAACCTTCTGCATATTTGTTGGTCAGAACGCTGGAAGCAGCTTCTAAAACTGCCAGGCTCACAACATTTTCGCTGGCAATGAGCTCCAAATTATCTCTAAGCCTGTTTAGCTCCTGAACTATACAGCTGTATATTTCAGGATCTGATTCTCTTAAGTGCCGATAGAAAAGATGCTTATTCGAGTTCTGCAATTTTAGCGATTCTCTGTCCATGCCTGCCCCCTTGAAATTTACTGGTAAACCAAGACTCCAAAATATCTTTAAGCTCATCTTGGGTTGTAAAATTCGCCGCTATTATTAAAACATTGGCATTGTTGTGCTCGCGCGCCAGAGCCGCCATCTTGCTGTTAATACAAAGCGCGCCTCTTATGCCTTTGAATTTATTGGCAACTACAGACATTCCTATGCCGCTGCCGCATATAAGTATTGCAAAATCGGCATTGCCGTCCACCACGATCTGGACTGCTTTTTTTCCAAAATCCGGATAGTCGCAAGATTCCTGGCTAAAAGTACCCTGGTCTAAAAAATCAATCTTTCTGCTTTTAAGAAATTCTTTAACCTCTTCTTTAATTTTAAAACCTCTATGGTCACTGCCTAGAGCTACTTTCATTTTTGATCCTTTCTAATATTTTAACCAGATAAAACTTTAAATCCATAAATAGGCCTTCATAAACCTCGAGCGGCTTCCCGATCGGATCAACTATCTCCCGAATTTCTGAGTTGGCAAATTCCGTAAGCAAATATGTTTTCCTCTCAGCGCCCGGACTCTCTTCTATAACTCTCAACTTGTGCCTGTTCTCCATGACTAAAATAATATCCGCCCATTCGATCAGTTGTTTATTTAACGGCTTGGACTTATACTCTACACGGCCCATGCCTTCTCTTCTTAAAACATCTGCAGCCTCCCTGCTAATTTTAAGCCCTAAAAAAGCCTCGCTGCCGCAACTGTCAGCATCTATATCTAAGCCCTCATCTTGTGCCATTTTCCCCAGCATAACCGAAGCCATTGGGCTGCGGCAACTGTTGCCTGTGCAGACAAATAGTATTTTCATCCTAGATTAGATATTATATCTTTTGCGAACCTCTTCATTAACAAACAAAGGCCCTTCCCTTAAAATCTTAACAGGATTTTCTGTTAAATCAAGTACCATAGATGGCACGCAAAGCGTAGAACAACCCCCGTCGATTATTAAATCCACTTTACTCAACAAGTAGTCAAAAGCCTCCTGGGCATTGCTGGCAGGAATTTTGTCTGAGGCATTTGCGCTGGCTAAAGCTATCGGCCTGGCAAATATTTCTACAGCGCTTTGAGTTATTTTGTTAAGCGGTATTCTAAAGCCTATTTTGCCTCTGTTTTTTATATTTAAAACAAAAGTTATCGGGCCGGGCAATAAATCTTCAATGACAGAAAGATTGCTTAAAGATCTCTCCTCAACCTGATAGCTTTTGATCCAGCTTAAATCAGGAATGCATAAGCTGTAGGGCTTCTCTCTTGTCTCTTTTACTGCTTTTATCTTCCGGGCGGCAATTTCAGAATCGGGGTCAAATCCTACTCCGTAAACTGTTTCGGTAGGCAGGACAACCAGCCCGCCTGTTCTTAAAACCTGCACTATTATCTCTAACTTATCCCTCTCCGGCTCAAAAATATTTAATCTTAGATACTCTGTGTTCATGAAAATATAGTAGCCACTTTTTCGTCTTTCTCCAGCACTTTTCTTCTTAAATTATCTTTGTGTTTAATCAATTGTCTTTTTACTCTTTCGTTATTTAAAGCTATTATCTCTAAAGCAAACAAAATGCCGTTTCTAACGCCCGGCTCTCCTATGCTCATCGTAGCAACCGGTATTCCGGCAGGCATCTGCAGTATAGAGGCCAGCGAGTCCACGCCTTTGAGCATCTTGGAAGGCAGGGGAACCCCTATAACCGGAACAATTGTAAAAGAGGCTATGACCCCGGGCAGGTGAGCTGCCATTCCGGCGCAGGCTATTATCGCTTTTATGCCTCGCTTAGAAGCGCTGCGGGCAAATTTTCTGACTTCGTCCGGGCATCTGTGGGCTGACAATATCCTGACTTCATAAGATATGTTAAATGATTTTAAACTTTCGATGCCTGATTTTATTAAAGGTAAATCTGAATCGCTGCCTAAGACTATCGCTATCAACGGACTCTTCATATTACACCTCTCTTTTTAAAGCTTTATCTGAAATATCTCTCCTGTAATACATCTTGTCAAACTTTATCATCTCAACCGCATAATATGCTCTTTCCTTAGCCTCTTTTATGCTGTCGCCCAATGCAGTAACATTTAAAACTCTTCCTCCGCTGGTAAAATATTTATTATCAATGTTTTTTGTCCCGGCATGAAAAACAACAACATCCTGCAAACCTTCTGCTTTATCTAAACCGATTATCTCTTTGGATTGCTCATATTCTGCCGGATACCCTCCTGACGCTAAAGTAACGCTTACACAGGCCCTGCGCTCCCAGTTCAGTGTTATATTTTTCAAGCTTTTTTTCGCAGCTGCCTCTAAAAGATAAGCAAGGTCAGACTTTAATCTGGGCAGTATTGCCTGAGTTTCGGGGTCTCCGAATCTGACATTATATTCTAGGACATAGGGCTCCATATCTTTGATCATAACTCCGGCATACAGCGCGCCCTTAAAAGAACAGCCCCTTCTCTTCATGCCTGATATAGTAGGCCTGATAACTCTATCCAGAATCTTGTCCAGCAACTCCCCTTCTACCAGCGGAGCAGGAGAGTATGCACCCATGCCGCCGGTATTGGGCCCCTTATCGCATTCGTAAATCTGCTTATGGTCCTGGGCAGAAGCAAGGCCGATAAAATTATCTCCGTCTGAAACAACAATAATAGAAGCCTCTTCGCCTTTCAGGTATTGTTCAATAACTACCGTCTCTCCGGCATCACCAAAGATCCTCTCTCTCATCAGGAGCCCAAGCGCTCTCTGGGCCTCCTCTCTGCTGTTTACTACAAAGACACCTTTGCCGCTGCATAAACCGTCTGCTTTTATTACAATAGGAAAATTGCTGCTGCTTACATATTCTTTAGCTTGATTATAGTCGTCAAAGACTTCGAAATCTGCGGTTGTTATGCCTTCGTCTTTCATAAATCTTTTGGCAAAAGCTTTGCTGCCCTCCAACCTAGCCGCCGACTTTGAGGGCCCGAATATAACTAGGCCTCTGTCTAAAAATATATCCGCTATTCCGCCAACAAGCGGAACCTCAGGCCCGACGACAGTTAAGTCTATCCTGTTCTCCTGTGCAAAATCTGCTATCTTATCTAAATCGGCAATATCAATATCTAGGCCTTGGGCTAATTTTAATATTCCGCCGTTGCCGGGCAAGACGAAAATATCTTTAACCATCTTTGATGCTTTTAACTTCCAAGCCAGAGCATGCTCCCGTCCTCCGGAACCCAAGATTAAAACTCTCATATTATGCAGAGACTCTTACCTCTTTTTTGCCCTTAGCTATTCTGCCTATTAGATAGGCTTTCTGGCTAAGGCTCTTAAAAATTTTATTTATCTTGGGCCATTCATCTTCTGCCAGAACAAGTATAAAACCTATTCCCATATTAAATGTCCGGTACATCTTTTCATCGTTTATGCCGGCTCTGGCCTGAATCTCTTTAAAAACGCCCTGAACCGGCCAACTGCCTTTAACCAAATCAGCGCAAACGCCTTTAGGCAGAATCCTTTCTATGTTGTCGTAAAATCCGCCGCCTGTAATATGGGCCATGCCTTTAATTTTTATGCCTCTCCCTATCAGCATTAAAATATCTTTTGTGTATATTTTTGTCGGTTTTAAGATATCCTTAAACCGCGCTGATTGAGCTTCTGATGCCGTAAAGAGCTTTCTAATTAAAGAGTAGCCGTTGCTGTGCGGCCCGGATGAAGGCAAGCCTATTATTAAATCTTTCGGTTTTATATTGCTGCCGTTAATAATATCTGATTTGTCAATGATGCCCAAAGCAAAACCTGCTAAGTCAAAATCCCTCTCCTGGTAAAAACCCGGCAATTCCGCAGTCTCACCTCCGATCAAGCTCATACCGGAATCACGGCAGCCTCTGGCAATACCTTTAATAATCTGCTCGCCCTGTTTTATGTCTAATTTAGAGGTCGCAAAATAATCCAAGAAAAACAACGGCCTGGCCCCTGTTGTCATAATATCGTTCACATTCATAGCTACAAGATCATATCCTGCCACTGTGAGTTTGCCTGTCTGAATACATAATTTTATCTTGGTTCCCACGCCGTCGGTTGAGGAGACCAGGACAGGATGCTTAAAATAACTGAAACTCTTTATGCTATAAAATGCCGCAAAAGGCCCTATGTCTGCCAGAACATTTGTAGACCTTGTTGAAGCTGCAATCGGCATTATCTTTTTAACAAACAGATTGGCTCTGTCTATATTTACGCCTGCTTTTTTATAGTCTATCATTTTAGGCTCCTCTCCTTTAACTTGGCATAAAATACGGTTTATGAATAGAAATTTTTAATACTCTGCTATGCTTTTGGAAAAATTTGAAAACGAAATATTTTTCATATTTAAACAGAGATTATATTATATATGGATACCAGGATTTTTCAAAATAAAATAAGTGACCTTTGATTTTAATTTGAATAAAATAGATAGCTGATGAATAAAGGACTTTTATATGCACTGCTGGCAGCTCTGGCTTGGGGCATTACGCCTATGCTTGAGAAAACAGCGCTTAAAAAAATCGAGCCTCTCCAGGCGGTATTTTTAAGGTCGCTTGCCATAACAACGGCTCTCTGGCTAACGTTCTGTTTTAAACATTCCTATAGAAAAATATTTGCCGCAGACCACGTAAGCGTAGTGCTTATAATAGCCGGAGGATTATTGGCGGGGCTGCTGGGGCAATTATTCTATTTCACGGCGCTTAAAAGTTGGGATCCATCCCGAGTGGTAACTATCGCCGGCAGTTATCCTTTAATAGCCTTTATACTCTCTGTGTTGCTGCTGGGGGAACAGATAACGATATACAAATTAGCCGGGGTACTTCTGATAGTGGGCGGCATACTGCTGTTAAGAATTTAGATCTTGAATCTTTTGAATATAGTCTCTGTGTACTTAAGATATGACTTTAAATCAAACGCACTTACAATCTCTTTCTTATCTAAATATTTTTTTATATTGGAATCCTTTAATACCAGGTCTTTGAAGTCCAGTTTTTCTCTGTAGGATTTTAAAGCCGGACCCTGCACCAGATCGTATGCTGCAGAACGTGAAAGCCCTCTGTCTATAAGCATGATCATGATTCTGCCCGAGGCAAAAAGTCCTTTTTTGAGCCAGAGATTATTTTTAACTGCATCTTGATTAACATCTAAGCCTTTTACTATTTTAGTAACAACATAGAACATATAATCCAGGAGAATAAAAGCATCCGGAAGTATAATCCGTTCCACCGAAGAGTGAGAGATGTCGCGTTCGTGCCAGAGGGTTATATTCTCAACAGCCGGAACAAGGTAGCCTCTGAACATTCTGGCTAAACCGGATAAGCGTTCACATAGAATCGGGTTTCTTTTGTGCGGCATGGCAGAAGAACCTTTCTGGCCTTTGCCGAACGGTTCCAAAACCTCATTAACCTCTGTTCTCTGAAGATGCCTTATCTCGGTTGCGAATCTTTCTAGCGACGCTGCGGCTAAGGCATAAGAAATGATCCGTAAGAGAAATAATGCAAAAAGATAAAAACATAAGATAAAGAATAAAAATCACCTCTCCGTTTCTTAGCGAATCGATTGCCGGATAAAATATCATCGCTAAAAACGCCAGAAAAAATAAAGCGGCAAAAATTCCGTTTTCTGAGGCAATTAATAAATAAATGTTGTGGACTGGCTGAAAAA
>JAQUNS010000003.1 GCA_028717465.1 Candidatus Omnitrophota bacterium | reverse complement strand
GATTACACAGATTAAAAAACAAGATTACACAGATTAAATTGGCTGCAACAAAACAGGTTGAACCTGTTTTGTTGCATTGGAGTTTTATACGACTAAACTCTTGGTGTTTTGCTTTTAGATCTCACTGAAACTAAGAGACGGGAACTATTAGCTAAGAACTATTTATCGTCCTAACCCCTAAAATCCGACCCTTTACCCTTGCCCCTGATTTTATTTGTTTGGAATTTGGTGCCTGGAATATGGCTTTTCTTTTCACTTTTCACTGTTTATTTATCCCGACCGTAGCGTCGGGACTGTTCACTGTTTACTGAATTTGATTCTCTTCTCTTTCCCCTCTAATAGCCTTCGGACATTCTGTTTATGCCGGTAAATTATTAGGGCAGAGTAAGAGGTTATAAATATCAATGCCTGAATAGGCTCTGATTTTATAATCAGAATTATCGGCAGAAGCATTGCCGCTGTAACGGAAGCTAAAGATATTATTTTAAATATTAAAAATACTGCCAGCCAGATCAAAACTGCATAACCGAGATAACCAAAGCTTAAACCGGCCAAAACCCCAAGCGTGGCGGCGACACCTTTCCCGCCTTTAAACTTCAAAAAAGGCGTCCAGCAGTGCCCTATTATAACCGCAAGCCCGGATAGATATACTGCATTTTGGGGCGCAAATTTTATGACTAAGAACCCTTTTAAACCATCCAAAACTAGAACCAGTATCCCAGGCAAAGGCCCCAGCACACGAAGAACATTTGTAGCCCCGACATTTCCTGAGCCCTTTGTCCTGATATCTATTTTGGAAAATAATTTGGTAATGATAAATGCAAACGGTATCCCGCCGATGCAATATGAGGCCAGAATAAATATAGTCTCTGTCATTCTATTCATCCCTCCCCTTGAAAATCAGCCTGATCGGTGCGCCCAAAAATCCGAATTTCTCACGCAGTTTTCTCTCTAAAAAATTAAAGAAACTTTTTCTTAAAAGCTCAGGGCAGTTAACGGTAAAAACTATGGCCGGAGGATAAACCTCGGCCTGTGTAGCGTAATAAATCTTAAACATCTTTCTGCCCTTTGTCATCTTGGGATAAGAGTTTTTTATCTCTTTAATAAAGCTGTTCAAGCGGGATGTTGTAATACGCATGCCCAGATTGCTATAGACAGATTTAGCCGCCAAAAGAGCATCTTCAACGCCCTTGCCTGTCTTAGCAGACATATAAACGACCGGAATGTATTCAGATATCATCAACCTCTCTTTTACTAATTTCTCATAATCCCCAAGCGGTTTTTCTATTAAATCTTTTTTGTTTATCGCAATGACCAGAGCCTTCTTTGCTTCCCAGATTTTATATATAAAATGCAGATCGTCGCGCCGCAGCCCTTCGTAGCCATCGACCATAAATAGTAGGATGTCGGCTCTGTTATAGACTGCTCTGTCCTTATCGAGCTAAAATAATCAACACCCGCTTTTACCTTGCCTCTGTGGCGGATACCTGCCGTATCGATAAGCATAAAATTGGTATCCCCAAACCTAAAATAAGTATCCACCGAATCTCTGGTTGTGCCCGGGACCGAATCTACCAGGACCCTGTCATCTTTAATCAGTCTGTTCAAAAAAGAAGATTTTCCGGCATTAGGCCTGCCGATTATGGCTATTTTGATAATACCGCTGTCTGATTTAATAGCGGATACTTTGGCCGTATTATTTATTATGGTATCCAGAAGATTTCCGATCCCCCTGCCATGTAAGGCAGATACCGCGGCAATATAGCCAAAACCAAGCGAGCTAAACTCATGGATCTCGGGTTCTGTCTTCTCGTTATCTACTTTATTGACCGCAAGAATCGTGCGCTTGGAACCTCTTCTTAAGATTTCTGCTATCTCTTGGTCTAAAGGGTGAATCCCTTCTTTGGCATCGACCAAAAATACAATCAGATCCGATTCATTTATCGCCCTTAAGCTCTGCTTCCTTACATTCTTAAGCAGCTCTTCTTGATCGTTAGCTGTTACAATTCCGCCGGTGTCAATGAGCGTAATATGATTTCCGCTCCAGTCCATATCATAGTAGAGCCTGTCTCTGGTTACACCCTTTGCCTTATCGATTATAGAATGGCGCATTCCGATAAGGCGGTTAAAAAGAGTGGATTTCCCAACATTGGGCCTACCTATAATAGCTACTTTAGGATAAGCTGACATTTAAGCCCGGATCTCTCTTATAAAATATCCTATTCCGGCTAAAACAGTGACTAGACCGGTAAAATGCCAGATATACTGGGTGAATGAAAACAACAGGAATCCGGATACTATTGATGCCATCTGTAATACTACGGCAGTTTTGCCAAGATAAGACGGCAGTATCTTAAGCTTGCCTTCCATATGTAAAATTAAACTACCTAAACCTATAAAAAAATCTCTGGAAAATACCACTATGACAACCCAGGCAGGAAGATTAAGGGCATCTTTAAACACCGGCTTTAAAATAAGAATCAGAAAAGCTGAGTTTATTAAAAGTTTATCGCCTAAAGGATCAAGAAATGCCCCGATTTTTGTAGTAATGCCCCTGGAACGAGCAATGAAACCGTCCAGCCCATCTGTTATAAATGATAATACCAGCAGCCCCAGCGCGATATACCTAAATTTTTCTGCGCCACCGGAATAATAACAACCGAATGCTACAAAGAAAGGCAGCATAAATAAGCGCACTACGCTCAAAAGGTTGGCAATATTCATATTAAAAAATGCAAAATTACTACTTCTGCAGAGGCTTTAATTCGCTGCCGTCATGGGGGCAATACTGGACACCTGAGGTATAACGCCTGCCACAGACAGGACAATACTGAGTATCCATTTGTTCTCCGACAAGAGCTCCTGTTAGGCCGCCTGCTGCAGCTCCGACAACCGCACCTTCTGCAGTATGCCCGGACTGATGGCCTATGATGGCTCCAAGCCCTGCGCCTATTGCCGTACCTGTAGCAGCGCCTTTTTGAGTCGTAGTACATCCTGACATCAAAGCACCTGTCAAAACCAAAGCTATGATCAATTTAAGCATAAAACACCTCCGTATTTTAAATAATTATATTGAGTGATACTTGAAAAGTCAACTACCTAACTAGCCCAACCCGGTAGAGCGGCCAGAATCTTAAAAATGCTTTTCCGACGATATACTTATCAGGCACAAAACCCCAGTAACGGGAATCTTGAGAAAATGCCGAGTTATCTCCTAAAAAGTAATAATGGCCGTCCGGTACTTGCACAGTTTTATTCTGCGCGCCATACCTGCCTCTGTTATAATAATAATGCTCCAAAAAGATATCCGGAACCTTAACAACATCCCCGTCAACAACTATATTACCGTCTATTATTTCAATATTTTCGTTACCTACGGCAGCAAGCCTTTTAACAAAGTATCTTTTGGGATCTTCCGTATATTTAAATACAACAATATCTCCTCTCTCCGGACTGGAAAACCTATAAACTAATTTGTTGACAAAAATCCTGTCTTTTACCTCTAGAGTAGGCCTCATGGAGCCCGACGGTATCTTGAAAGCTTCAACCAGAAAAGTACGGATAAACAGAGCTATGGCCAACGCTATTAATATAGACTCCGACCACTCTCTCAACCAATGTTTTTTCTCTTGAGCCATATCTCCTCCAATTCTTTGTTGATTCTGCCGATATCTGCAGATCTTAATCTTTCCTTATCGCCAATACTATATTTAGCCTTTCTTTTAAAGCAAGACGCAACAAAATCGGAAACCGGTATAATATCTGCACCGTAATTTTTAGCCTTAAACTGCAGCTCTTTATCATCGCTTACCAAGCGATAATATTTATTTCTAACATCTTTTTTCAAAATGCCAATTATATATTCATCTGCCGTAATATTTCTGCTAAACAAGATTTTTATTTTACCACAGCTGCAGGCTTCCTCGCCATGCCCATCAAAAACTACAATAAGATCGTTCTTGCCCTGAGGCCTGGCAGTAGCTATTAAATTAATCAAAGACTTCCTGCTCTCTTTAGCCGAACCGTTTGTTAAGTCTTCTAATTTTTTGAGCACGTTGTAGCCATCCAATAGATAGCACTGCACATTACACTCCTTTTAAGGTATGCGGGCAGATGTTTTTGAAAACACAGTAAGCACAGGCCAGATAACTAGGCTTAGGCGAAAAATCTCTTTCTCTTATGCCTTTGGCGGCAAGCAGTATTTTGCCTTCTACCTCTTTTAAATCATCTTCTGTGAAGCTTACTCTGCCTATCAGATCAGACTCCAAGAAATGCAGCTGGGCAGATTCCGGTATTTTAGAAAATATTTTGCTATAAGCAAGAGCATAAACGCCAAGCTGCAGGCTCTCTTTAGATTTTTTGTCTGCTTTGTCCTGCTCATCTATGCTGGATGTTTTATAATCGATTATTGTCACCTTGCCGCAATCTTCATCTATTCTGTCCCAACGGCCGGAGATTCTGTTGTATTGTATCAAAAAAACAAATTCTTTTTCAACGTAACTGGGAATTGTGCCAAGAGACTCCTGGTGCCGGTAAAATTTGCTTATGGTATTGCAGCCTTCCTGGAACCTAATATCTTCATGTTCTCTGGTTAAAAATCCTTCCGAACGCCAGGAATTTTTAAAGACATCCAGCATGACATCAAGGGCAATATTTTTATGTTCTATTTTGCCGCGCAGATAAACCTGAATAGCATCATGGACTGCTTTCCCGTATATAACACTATGGTGGCGTACAACAGGCACTCTTAAAATATGTATGTACTTGTATTTCAAAGGACATGTAAAATAATCGTCTATCTGTAGATGGCTTAAATTCAAGATATCTTCTTCTTTAAGAGGTTTGTCTTCCGCAATCTGATTGTATTGGCAAGCCCTTGACCGCTGGATAACCTCCCAGGCTGAAGATTTAAAAGAAACTCCGGGCTGTTTCGGTAAATCAAGAGACTCCATAATAAAAACAGATATTTTTTTAGCCCTCTTGCCGCCGTAATCCTGTCCGGAGGTTAAAAAAAGCGCCTCTTGAGCCCTGGTCATACCGACATAAAACAATCTCCTCTCTTCCTGCATGTGCGGATCGCCCTCCGGAAGCCACCTCTCTTTTGTCCTCAACAGTTCATCCGGGAGAGGAATGGCTTCGGGCCTTCTCCTGATCGGAAATCTCTCCGACACAAGGCTGACTAAAAAAACAATTTTAAACTCTAGCCCCTTAGCTTTGTGCACGGTCAAAATATTAACAGCATCAGCATCGTAATCCGGCTCAGGCATAGACGGGTCATCTCCGGCATCTATTAAAGACTCCAGGTATTGGCTGAAAGTATAGACATCTTCGTTGCTCAATATGCGAGAAATATTTCTTATGATTTCAAAAAACCTGGCTATATTCTTAATCTTGGATTCGGATTTTAAGCCCTGATAAGCGAGTTTTTTTAAATAGCCGGTCTGATTTATAACCCTATAAAGAAGCTGTCCCACATCAAGGTGGGAAGTAACCTGAAAAAATTCATCAACATCTTTTAAAAAAGACTCCATGTCAGACTGGATAATCTCTCCTAAAAAATCTTCTTTATCCGGGCTGCGCAAAATAAAATACAGAGAACGATTGGTAGTTTTGGCTTTGCTCATAAGTAAAGCAAGAACTTCATTTTTAAAATTATACGCTTCGAATGAAAGTATGTAAAAAAGACTCAGGCTGTCATTGGGATTGGACAAAAATTTAAGCCAGGATATAAGGAACCTTATCTCTGGCTGGGAATAAAGGCCTTCGCTGCCAGAGAACCTGGAAGGTATGTCTCTCATATTCAAAGACCTGATAAAAGCATCAGCATCTTTGTTGGAACGAACCAGTATCGCAAAATCTTTATAAGATAGGTTTTTACTGTTTTTAATTTTGTTTATTTTTTCGGCAACCCAGTCAGCCTCATCAGAAATGCTGTCAAAATGAACATGTTTAACCTCTCCGTCCCCTTTTAATCCCGAAACAAGCTTTTTATCCAATTTTTCTTTAACTTCAAGCCTGTCAGGGTTGTTATGGGAAATCAAGCGATAGGAAGCATCGAGGATGTTCTGGCAAGAACGGTAATTTTTCTTGAGTATTATTTTCTTGGCTTTATTATACACATCCATAAATTCCATTATATTGCTTAAAGCCGCACCTCTAAATTTATATATAGACTGATCGTCATCTCCGCAAACGGTTATATTTCCTCCATCTCCAGCCAGAAGTTTAAGCAGCTCAAACTGGGTATGGTTAGTATCCTGAAACTCGTCTACTAAAATGTACTTAAAGCGCTCTCTGTATTTTTTTAAAATAGAAGGGTGCTTACGAAAAAGACCTAAAGCCAAATAGACCTGATCTCCGAAATCTATTTTACTTTCTGAATGCAAAATCTGCTGATACTTCTGATAGCAGGCGGCAATCTCAGATTCTTTTTGAACGATCTCTTTTAATACCTCATCTTCAGAACCTGACTTAAGGCTGCTTTTGAGCCTGCCAACATAGGACAGATACTCCTGGGGCGAGACATCTTCATCTTTGGCGCGCGATATAAGGCTCAAAATCCCTTCTATGTATTTAGTCGGATCTGCCAGAGGCCTGAAATATTTAAGAGGAAATTCAAAAATGTGCTCTCTGAAAAATATTATCTGTTCGGCTTTGGATAAAACATATAGATCCGGGCTCATGCCTAATTCCAAAGCATTGTCCTTTAGAACTCTGTCTCCAAAAGCGTGGAACGTGGATATAGTCATATCGGTATAGCCGTAAGGCATCAGTATATCTACCCTCTCCTCCATCTCCTGAGCGGCCTTCTCTGTAAAAGTCAAAGCCAGAATATCCTCTGGATGAGCTAATGATGATGTTATCAGATATACTATTCTCCTTGTTAAGACAAGGGTCTTGCCAGTTCCAGCCCCAGCTACTATCAAAAGCGGGCCCTGGCCATGCTCAACAGCCTGAATCTGATCAGAATTCAAACCTTCAGTTATTCTATCTCTTATGGATTCCATGAATTCACCGGATTAATGCCCAATAAACGGCGCTTTCTATGAGATTATACCAGATTTCACTTGATTAAATAACCCGTTTTTCATAACATAATTTAATCTATACACAACCAATACCATGGAAAAGAAAATGCATCTTATAACTCCGGAGATAAAAGAGCTTATTGGCGAAAAAGACTATACTGCCTTGCAAGATATTATGACAGAACTGCTTCCGCCGGATACGGCAGAACTTTTGCAATCTTTAGAGCATGAAGAAGCAATAGAGCTTATCCGCTCAATACCGCCTGACAGATTTTCAGAGATATTCAGCTATCTGGACAATGAATATCAGATCTTAATACTTCAGGATCTAACGGTAGGGAGGCTCAAAAACATCCTTAATGACATGCCGTCCGATGAAAGAGCAGATCTTTTCCTTAAAATAACTCCGGAATTAAAAAAACAGCTGTTCTCTGTTATGTCTGAGGAAGAAAAAAAAGACGTCGAGAAGCTCATGCAGTATAAAGAGAAAACTGCAGGGGCTCTTATGACCACAGAATTCGCCAAAGTAAACCCTAATATGACCATAGAAGAAGCTACCAATATACTGAGAAAGACTGCCTTAAAAAGAGAGACCATATACTACATATACGCCACAGACGATAGAGACAGGCTTTTAGGAGTATTTTCTTTAAAAGATCTGATCGTTGCCCCTGCCGATAAGACAGTCTCTGAGATAATGAATTCTAATTTAATAAAAGTTTTCTTGCATGATGACCAAGAAAAAGTAGCCAACGTATTTAAAAAATACGATCTGCTAGCTCTGCCGGTTGTAGATAATTTTGATAATATACACGGCATAATAACTGTTGACGATATCGTAGATGTTATCGAAAAAGAAGACACCGAAGATTTTCATAAGATGGCTGCTGTTGGGGCAATGTCAAACGCCTATCTTAAAACGCCATTTTCAATGGTAGCAAAAAAAAGAATAGGATGGCTGCTGCTTCTATTGATCACGTACACGGTGTCAGCCCAATTATTAGAACACTACTCTTATGCTCTGGAGTCTGTAATCGCTTTAGCATTTTTTATCCCTATGCTGTCCGGATCAGCCGGAAATGCCGGGACCCAATCTGCCACACTGGTAATAAGAGGCCTGGCAACAGGAGAGATAAAATTCCAGGAAATTTTTTATATAATGAAAAGAGAGATCTTTATGGGCCTTACTCTGGGTACAATATTGGGAGCATTGGGCTTTTTGAGGGCTTATCTGATGCAAGGCAATCCCATGCTTGGGCTTACTATAGGATATTCTCTGGCATTAGTCATAACCATAGCAACATTCATAGGAAGCATACTACCCCTTATTCTTCATAAAACAGGCATTGACCCGGCAATATCGGCCGGGCCATTTTTAACCACAATATTAGATATAACCTCGATTCTGATATACTTTCAGGTAGCTAAAGTACTCCTGGGATTAGTTCAATAAAAATCTTTTATTTTAGATATTATATAGTCCAGTTCTTCTGTTTTAAGAAATGGGTTCAGCGGCAACGACAGCACTTCTTCAGATATTTTCTCTGATACAGGGGCAAGGCCCGGCTTGTTAACAGCGTCCAGATAGGCCTTCTGCAAATGACATGGTATCGGATAGTGAATTATAGAAGGTACGCCATTAGAAGAGAGATAATCTATGAGTTCTTTTCTCTTCTCTGCCCTTACAACATAGACATGGTAGACATGTTTAACGTTTTTATTTGCCAAAGGCAGCCTGAGTCCGGAGATTCCGCCTAAAGCTTTGTTGTAATAACCCGCAAGCTCTCGCCTTTTATCGTTCCAGCTATCAAGGTATTTTAATTTTACAAGCAGTATAGCTGCCTGAATATTGTCGAGCCTGGAATTGTAGCCCAGCATGATATGGCTGTATTTAGATTCTCTTCCGTAATCACGCAACTTCAAAAGCCTGTTGTACAAATCCTCTGATTCAGTCACAACCATACCGCCGTCACCATAGCAGCCTAAGTTCTTAGTCGGATAAAAACTAAAGCAGCCTAAATCCGAAAAAGATCCTGCCATTTTAAACCCATCGGAGCAATATATCTCTGCCCCATGAGCTTGAGCAGAATCTTCAATAACTTTCAGATTATACTCACGGGCAATTTTTAATATTTCGGGCATAGCTGCAGGCTGCCCGTAAAGATGGACAGGTATGATTGCCTTGGTTTTAGAAGTGATCTTCTTTTTCAAATCATTCAGATTAATATTGTAGTCTTGTTCATTGATATCGCAGAATACCGGCCTTGCTCCTGTATAAGATACAGCCATAGCGGTAGCTATATAAGTAAACGCCGGCACTATTACTTCATCTTGCGCCTTGATGCCTAAAGATACCAGCGCTAAATGAAGCGCATCGGTTCCGGAATTTACCCCGACAGCATATTTAACCCCGCAATAAGAGGCGAAACTGGATTCGAACCTGCTGAGTTCTTCACCAAGTATGAAACTGCCTTTATTAATTACAGAGAGGATTTTACTGTTTAATTCCTGATTTAATAAACCATACTCTCTTTCAAAATCTAAAAATTTTATCTGCATAATAATTCTAATAATTTAACATTTTTTTTAGATTCATTAAATGAAATAATCCTTATAAAAAAGTGCAAACCAAAATACAGGATAGGCAAAGCGCAGGTCTTTTAAGCAAACCGTAATAATGTCAGCACGTTGTCGCGTGCTGATGTTTGAGCAGTTTATAGGCCTTGTGAAATAATATATTCAATAAGATCCACTACTCTAGAAGAGTACCCCCACTCATTGTCGTACCATGATATTACCTTAACAAGCGTATCTTCTATAACCATGGTAAGAGCGGCATCGACTATGGAGGAATGGCTATCGCCGTTAAAATCCTTTGATACAAGAGGTATATCTACGTACCTTAATATCCCTTTCATTTTTCCATCTGCGGCTTTCTTTAAGGCATCGTTAACAGAATCTTTAGCTGCCTTTTTATCGACTTCAACAACCAGATCAACCACAGAGACGTTTGGAGTAGGCACCCTCATAGCAAAACCATCGAGTTTTCCCTTCAATTCCGGAATAACAAGAGCCGTCGCTTTGGCCGCTCCTGTAGTCGTAGGTATCATAGAAAGCGCAGCTGCTCTGGCACGGCGCAAATCCTTATGGGGTAGGTCTAATATTTTTTGGTCATTGGTATATGAATGTATGGTTGTCATCAAGCCATGCTTTATGCCGAATGTATCATGCAAAACTCTGGCAATAGGAGCAACGCAATTTGTAGTACAAGAAGCGTTAGAAATAATATTGTGCTCTTTGGATTTATATTTTTCATGGTTAACGCCCAGAACTATTGTGATATCTTCGCCTTTTGCCGGAGCAGTTATAATTACTTTTTTAGCGCCTGCTTTAATATGTTTTGAAGAACCTTCTCTATCGCTGAAAATGCCGGTAGATTCGACTAATATATCGACACCCATGTCTTTCCAGGGCAGTTCTTCAGGATTTTTGCAGCTGAGAACTTTAATCTCCTTGCCGTTTACAGACAAAGCCGAACCATTAACAGAAATATCGGCATCAAGCTCTCCGAACGTAGAATCATATTTTAAAAGATGGGCCAAAGTTTCGGCAGGAACAGGGAGATCGTTTATGGCTACAATATCGAATTTTTTTGATTTAAAACCTGCCCTGAAAACAAGCCTTCCTATTCTTCCAAATCCGTTAATAGCTACTTTAACTGCCATAAGACACCTCCTTAAAAATTATTTATTTAAAGGTTAGTCGGAAAAGAATTGTAACAACAAAACCAGTACTTTGCAAGCACTAATATCTTAATAGATCATAAAAAATATAAATCCAATCGTCTTCTCTTAAGCTATACTTTAAACGCTTGAATAACTGTAAGTTGCCTTTTAAAAAACAGACGAGCTCAGGCTCATAAATAAGAAAAACATGTAATTTATCGTAATCGGAAACCTCTTCGCCGGTGAAATACCTCAATTTTAAATTTTTATCCGGATCTATGTAACAATGGTCCAAATAATAATCGTACATTAAAGCTATTTTTTTAAAAAACCGGATAAGTATTTCTCGGCTTCCAGGCAAATAGAGCATACTGCCAAAGCAGATGTTTTAGGATTATACGGAGAGGGAAAATTACGGCAGGTAAATTTAAAATTCGACACGGAAGATTCAACCTCAACTATATGGGTTATGGCAGCGCTATCCTTGCTGACATAAATATTTACCTCTATATCATTAAGCCCTGAAATAAGAAGAAGCGTAGCTGAAATGTTTATGCTTTTAGCGAAACCTTTTATGGCTTCTTTGACACTACCTTTAAATATTAATTTTTCTTTATCAAAATTAACAAGGTCTATATTGTTTTGAATTATATACGGAGAACCTTCAAGAGCCTGAGCAGGTTTATAGCTGAATAATTTGATGCTTTTTATGCCAAAATTCTTAACCGAAGCTATGGCATCCAAGCCTGCAATGGCACCATGGGGTATTATAACCTCAAGCCCCTCTTCTTCTGCCTGCCTCAGCTGAGATTGAACATTAAGAAGGCCGCCGGCACTCATTATCAAAACATTCTTTTTATATTTCAACACCAGAGGCATAAGCTCTTCAGCGCAGAGAGCAGATGCTGCCTCTATTAAAAAATCTGAATCTTTAGTTATGCTGCTTAAACTAGGTAGGGATTTAATCCAGTCGTATCTCTTTAAAACAGCTGCTATTTTACTTTCATTTAAATCGTGCACATAGACAGCATCCAGCCTATTTTTATACACAGAGAGCACATTCTCAATAACAGCATTGCCCATAGCTCCTAAGCCTATCAATCCTATCTTCATAATTAGAATATTATATTGTCTATCAACCTTACTTTGTCAACCCATAATGCAACAACTAATGCCGAACCAGGATGAACTTTGTTTAGAGGCTGCAAATTTTTTAAATCGACTATTTCTATATAATCTATCTTGGACCCTGTTATTTTTTTTAATTTATCCCTGACAAGAGATTTAACAGCGCTTACGTCTGTGCAGCCTTTTTTAAAAACATTATTTGCTTCTTGAAGAGCATGGTATATCTTGGCGGCTTGTTCTCTTCTTTCGGGCTTAAGGTAAATATTCCTGGAGCTCATCGCCAGACCGCTTCTCTCTCTTACAATAGGAAGAACCTTTATCCTGACAGGTATGCCCAAGTCTCTAACCATGCGCTTTATAATAACTGCCTGCTGCAGATCTTTTCGCCCAAAATAAGCAATATCCGGCAATGTTGCACTAAATAATTTAGCGCATACCGTAGCCACGCCTTTAAAATGGCCCGGCCTTGATTTTCCGCACAGCTTAGAAGAAAGGCCTTCTATATCTATATAGGTAGAGAAATCTTTTTTATAGATCTCCTTCACTGAAGGGTAATAAAGCACATCGACTCCGTATTTGCGGGCATAATATAGGTCCCGGCTAAAATTCCTGGGATAACTTTTATAATCTTCCCGGGGGCCAAATTGGATAGGATTGACAAAAATACTCAGGACAACCAGATCGTTTTCTTTGCAAGCCCGCCTGATCAGGCTAAAATGTCCGGCATGCAAGCAGCCCATAGTAGGAACAAAGCCTATTGTTTTGTTTTGTCTCTTATGCTCTAAAATATAGCTGCGCAAGCTTAAAGCCGTCTTAAATATTTTCATGCCAGCATAAATTATCTTTTTGAAAAAAAGCTATCTTTTTAATTGTTTCGGGATCTAATTGCAATCCTTCAAGGCAATGCTTAAGCGCCAACCCGTCTCTGGGATCTTTCAGGCCTGAGTCCAGTTCCAGCAAGGGCAAAAGCTGGAAAACCCTGTTCTTAAGCTCGGGATGGGGAACTTTGAGGTTATCATCTTTTATAACAGCATCACCGTATAAAAGAATATCTAAATCTATAATCCTGGGCCCCCATCTCTTTGTTTCTTTGCGGCCTAAATTATGCTCGATATCCTTTAACTCTTCAAGCAAAGAGTGTGCCGCTAAATCTGAGGCTATCTCGGCAACAGCATTATAAAAATAATCCTGCTTCAGATAACCCCATGGTTTTGTCTGATACAGAGACGAAGCATTCTTAATACTGGCAATCAGGCTGATTTTTTCAAGGGATTTTTCAAGATTATCTTTTTTGTTGCCCAAGTTTGAACCTAAAGAAACAAAGATTCTGCTCACAATACCTCTGCAATCCTTCTGGCAGCCTCTTCAAGGCGAGGTATGCTTTTAACCAGAGAAAAACGCACATAACCTTCCCCGGAAGGCCCGAAACCTAATCCGGGAGTAGCTATAATAAAACATTTCTCAAGAAGCAATTTGCAGAATTCCTGAGAACTTAACTTAGAAGGTATCTTAGCCCAGATATAGAATGTAGCTTTGGGAGGAGTAATATTCCAGCCCGCCCGAAAGAGAGATCCTATGAAAATATCCCTTCTCTGCCTGTATATGCTCTTTACCTCTGCAATATGCTTGTCATATATATCCAGTGCTTTGATAGCGGCATATTGAATAGGATTAAACACTCCGGAATCTATATTGGATTTAACCTGCCTGAGATATTCAATTAGATCAGAATTACCGCATGCCCAGCCTATACGCCAACCGGTCATATTAAAAGTCTTGGAAAAAGAATGAAACTCTATTGCAACTTCCCTAGCCCCTTTGATTTCAAGTATGCTGGGAGCTACATATCCGTCGTAGCTAAGCTCAGAATAAGCAGCATCATATAATATTATAAATCCGAATTCATTGGCCATAGAGACAGCTTTTTCAAGATATTGTTTATCAGCAACTTGCGCAGTCGGGTTATTAGGATAATTAAGGTAGAGCAGCTTTGTTTTTTTTAAAACATCCCTGCTTAAAGATTCTAAATCCGGCATAAAATTATTTTCCTGATTAAGCGGAAGATATTTTATTTTGGCTCCGGAAAATATAGCTCCGCTTCTATAGGGCGGGTAAAGCGGTTCCGGTATCAGAACTAAATCTGCAGGATCTATTACAGCCAGAGGGAAATGGGCTATACCCTCTTTAGAGCCCAGCAACGGAATAATCTCGGTATCGGAATTCAATTCGACGTTAAATCTCATCTTGAACCACTCTGCTATCCTGGTACGAAAAACAGACAAGCCTAAATCCAAAGGATACTGATGGTTTTCAGGTTTTCTGGCAGATGAATAGAGCTCGGATATTACTGCATCCGGAGTAGCTAAATCAGGATCCCCTATGCCTAAATCTATTATGTCCCTACCTTCTTTAAGCAACCTTTTTTTGATCCGGTCTATCTCCACAAAAAGATAGGGCGGCAAAGCTTTAATCCTTTCTGATGCATAAGTTTTGTGCAGCATATTAATTATGCCTCCTTTCTAACAGCGTGTAGAATAGCAGATTTGTGGATCTGAAAATCATCTTTGGACACGATAAATTTGCCGTCCCATTTTAAAATATTCCAATTAACCCAAAACGCATTTTTAAGCACATAGATACTTAGTACTATGCCGTCATTTTTGTCTTTAAACTTCAGATACCCGCAGGAAGTGTCCACGGTGCAATCACTTCTTACAGATTGAAACTCAACTAAAAAATTTTTCAGAGTTTCCCTTAAAGTAGAATTTTCTATGTATTTCAAGTGATCGTCAACGGATTTAGTCCTTAAATACACTACCCACTTTTTATGGTTTATAAAAGAAAACGGCCTGAAATATATTTTTTTGGCGCCCAGAGCCTCATTTATCTGATATTCGTATATATCTATAAAAGTCGGATTCAAATAGTTCGCTCTCTTTACAAACTTTTCAGAGTAAGAAGGAGATAGTATCACAATTCTCGGCGCCAAAGTCGGATCTATATTATAGGATTTATATTTTTCTTCCAGATTCTTCATGTTAGTAAACGCCCAGTCAAAGTGATCGATGGATTTAAAAATAAGGTCGTCGGCATCTACTCTCCCAACCTCCACGATAACAAACCTTCCTATCATATCGACGGCCAGCATATCTATCATTCCGACCGGGGTAGGGATACGCTTGCCGACTCCCTGGATGCCCCTCTCCAGGCTATCGAGTCCTTCATAAAGCAAGTCTATTATCTCGGAATCCTGAAATGGCTTAAGCTTATCTTTAGGTTTTTCAGGATCAAAATCGTCTGAATTGCCTAAACCGTTATTTTTAAAGTGAGTAAAGACCATTCTTCTTTTGGCTTTTTGGGGCAGAGATTTAAAAAATCACTAAACAGATCATCGGTCAGCCTGCCTGAACTTTCATCCAGGTACTGGTTAAAATGTTTTAGAATATCTTCGCTTATTCCCCCGGAATCGTAAATCGCTTTGGCGATACCGCCACTGTACCCTATAACAAGG
>JAQUNS010000002.1 GCA_028717465.1 Candidatus Omnitrophota bacterium | reverse complement strand
CTCCAACTATTGCAATTGAGCAGAGATCGGTACGGGGAAATCCCCGCTCAACAGTGTCTACGCAGACAGAGATTTACGATTATCTGAGACTCCTTTTTGCCAGGGCAGGAGATGTTTATTGCTACCAATGCGGACAAATAATAAAACAGCAGAGCCCGCAAGAGATTATAGAAAAAATAATATCGCTGCCTGCAGATGGGGAACTGAAAATATATGCTCCGCTTATAAGAGGCAGGAAAGGTGCTCAAGGTGCTATGCTCCATAATCTGCGCAAAGAAGGGTTTATAAAGGTAAGAGTGGATGGGATCCTAAGCGATTTAGAAAAAGACATTGAATTAGATAAAAACAAAAAACATACTATAGAGTTATTGGTGGATAAATTTACTTTGCGCGGCGATATTCGCGAAAGAGCTGCAGATTCTGTCGAACTTGCTCTTCGATATGGCCAGGGGCTGTGCCTTGCTGAATATTCCGGTTTGGGTAAAACAGAGCACTATTTTTTCAATCAACATTTTTCCTGCATTAAGTGCGGCATTAGCTATGAAGAGATAGAGCCCAGAATATTTTCTTTCAACAGTCCCTACGGGGCATGCAATGCCTGTTTAGGCTTGGGTACAAGATTAGAACTAGATCCGGATTTGGTCATACCTGATAGAGGTAAGTCTATTCTTGACGGCGCCATAGAACCGTGGCGCAGAGGCGGCAGGGGTTATATTTTGTATTATAGAGGCCTGCTTAAAGGGCTGGCCCAGCATTATGGTTTTGATCTAAGCCAACCTTTTGTAAAACTGCCTAAAAATATTCAAAACATCATTCTATATGGCAGCAGAGAAGATATTTATAATAGAAGATATGAAGGTGTAATTCCGAACATCGAAAGAATATTTAACACAACAGAAAGCGGATTTTTAAAAGAAGAGTTGTCTAAATATTTGAGTACTCTACCCTGCCCTGGTTGTAAAGGCGCACGCTTAAAAAAAGAAAGCTTGGCAGTAAAAATCAAAGGGCTTTCGATTTCGGAATTAACCAGGCTGTCCGTAGAAGATGTTTTAGATTTTTTTTTGAACCTGGATTTTAAGGGCATGAAACAGAAAATATCGGCAGGTATCATAAAAGAAGTTTTAAGCCGGCTGGGATACTTGCGGGATGTCGGCCTGGGCTATCTTACTTTAGACAGGCAGAGCAATACTCTTTCCGGAGGAGAATACCAGAGAATAAGGCTGGCTACTCAAATAGGTTCTGGGCTTGTCGGCGTAACTTATATTCTGGATGAACCTACCATAGGCCTGCATGCCAAAGACGTAAAAAAACTGCTCAATATACTTCTGGCGTTGAAAGAGATGGGCAATACCGTCATTGTTGTGGAACATGATGCTCAGATTATCGACAGTTGTGATTATATAGTAGATTTAGGCCCGGGCGCAGGCAAGCATGGCGGAGAGATAGTCTATCAGGGGGATTTAAAAGGGCTGCTGAAACACAGAAGCTCGCTAACGGCAAGATACCTAAACCGTACTTCCGCGATACAGGTTCCTAAAATCAGAAGGCCCTACAGAAAGAATGTTTATATAGAGATTATCGGTGCTCAGGAGCATAATTTGAAAAATATAAATGTTAAGATATTTTTAGGCCTTTTTGTCTGCGTTACCGGAGTATCCGGTTCCGGCAAGAGCACCCTTGTCGATGATATTCTTTACCGTGCTCTTAGCCGCAGGCTATATTCTGCTAAGACGAAGCCTGGCCGGCACAAACAAATCAAAGGCATTAATAATATAGATAAAGTTATAGTCGTAGACCAGTCTCCGATAGGCCGTACTCCCCGTTCAAACCCGGCTACTTATACCGGAATTTTTACGCCGCTAAGAGAATTCTTTGCGGTATTGCCGGAATCAAGGATGCGGGGCTATCGGCCGGGCAGATTTAGTTTTAATGTTAAAGGCGGGCGGTGCGAAGCTTGCCAAGGTGATGGCGTAAAGAAAATAGAGATGCATTTTCTGCCCGATGTTTATGTTGCCTGTGATATTTGCAGAGGGTCAAGATATAACAAGCAGACTCTGGAAGTCCGCTATAAAGGTAAGAATATTTCGGAAGTGTTGGATCTGACAGTTGAAGAAGCAATAACTATTTTTAAGGACATACCCCAAGTATATTCCAAGCTTAAATTGCTTCAGGATGTTGGGCTAGGATATATCCATCTTGGTCAATCCGCGACTACTCTGTCCGGAGGAGAGGCTCAGAGGATTAAGCTGAGCTCGGAGCTTTCTAAAAGGGCAACCGGAAAAACATTATATATTTTGGATGAGCCTACTACGGGACTTCATTTTTCTGATGTTGAGAAGCTTTTAAACGTACTGCAAAAACTTGTTGATAGCGGCAATACCGTTCTTGTTATAGAGCATAATCTGGATGTTATAAAATCGGCGGACTATATAATTGAATTAGGACCACAAGGCGGAGATTGCGGCGGAGAGGTAATGGTATCCGGTACGCCTGAGGAGGTTATCCGGTGCAAGAATTCGCCCACCGCAGGGTTCCTAAAAGATCTATTGAGAAGCTAATCCGCGGGTGCTATTATATTAAAATAAAGGTAAATTTCACAAAATCAGCCTAATGGTAATAAAAAAATTTTTGAAAAATTTGGCGGTTGTTGTGCTGTTAGCTTTGCCCGGAATTTTAGAGGCCGGGGAGGATGAAGATTATACCGCTATTAAGAACTCTTTTAATGACGGATTTTATGCTCTTACTCTGGATGCCTGTAATGCGTTTCTTAGAAAAAATACCGAGTCTTCATATAACCAGGATGTTTTATTGATAAAAGGCCTGGTATTTTTTAATCTTAAGAAACACCCGCAGGCTGCCGATGTCTTTGAATCTCTTAAGAACTCTGAAGATAGGCGCATACGCGAAGAGGCGATATTGTATCTAGCAGAACTACATGCCTTAAGCCTGTACTACGACAAATCAACAGCTTTATTAGAGCAGCTTATGAATACCACAGAGAACAACAATTTGTATATATTATCAGGACATAGGCTCGGGTTAAATTATTTCCAGCAGAAAAAATATTTGGAATCTGCCAGGGTTTGGCAGGAGGTTTTAAACAGGGAAAATGTTCCCGATGACATCTGTTCAAACATAACGCATAATTTGGTCAAGGCATATCTTAAAATCGGAGATGCCGAACAAGCTCAAAAACTGATTGAATCAGGCATGGATAAAAATTCTGCTAATTATTATTTTTTTGATGCCCAGGTTTCTCTATCGGGGAAAAAGCATGCTTTAAGCATCGAAAAGTTTAATAAAATCATAGCTGGGGAATTTCCAGTCTTTTGGCAGCAGAGGGCAGGCTTAGGTAAAATTTGGGCTTATATAGAGCTTGGTCAGCACAGAGAAGCCGAGGGGATTTTATTTAATCTAGAAAACAGTATCGTTAAAGAGCTGGAAGAAGAATTGTCGTATTTAAAGCCTTTCCTGTTTTATAGGAAATCAGAATTCAGCCCTGCCATAAGGCACTTTCAAAGATTTGTCAATAAATACGAAAACTCAGATTGGTATGAGAAAGCGTTTTTGGAACTGGTAGAGTGCTACTATAGCATCAATAAATTACAGCAGGCCGAAAATCTAGCTTTACAGTTTTTAAAAAAGCCCCCAAGTCCTAATGCCGCAAGCCAGATGCATCATATATTGGGCTGGATCTATTACAAAGGCGGCGATTTGCAAAAAGCTATATCCGAATTTGAGTGGGTTGCCTTGAATAGCAAGAACAAAGATTTAAAGATAAGCTCGCTTTGCAGGGTTGGAGATCTGCTTGCAGAGATGGGCAGGCTTGATGAGGCTATGGAGCAATATAACATTATTTTAAAAGATCATCAGGACTCTTTGTATGCTGAATATGCCCAAGCCCAGCTGGGCATATACTTGTTTGAAAAAGGAGAATACGATAGTTCTATTTTAGCGCTGAGCGCCGCAATTAAAAATTTTCCCAAGTCTTCTCTGTTGGATAAAATCCGTTTCTATTTAACTCAGGCTTATTTCAAAAAAGGGGATTATGCTCTGGCGCTGAATGAAGCCGACAGTTTTCTAGCCCTCTATCCAGCATCTTCGCTGAAAGAAAAAGTTTTGCAGCAAAAGGCGGTTTTGCTTTACAACTTAGGCAGCTATCAGGAGGCTGAACAGCTTATTAAGAATTTATCTGACATGGCAGATTATGACTATTTTCATTTTATGCTGGCAAAAATATATCTGCATAGAGGCGCTTATGATTTAGCTGAGCAGGAGTATCTTTGGTTGCAAGAAAAACTAGACGACCCCAAAAAACTGGCCTATCTCTATCTTCATAAAGGCGAGCTCGGTTTTTATCTGGAAAGATGGGACAAGGCTTACCTAGATTTTCAAAATGCATATAATCTGGCCAAAGAAGACAAAATAAAAGACCAGGCGCTTTATTGGCAAGGGCTCTGTTTCTACCGCAAAAAAGATTTTCAAAAAGCAGTCAATCTGTTTAAAGATCTTCAAGACTCCAGCAATCTTTCTCGTGAGGCGCGTTACAATTTAGCGGATATATTAACTATGCAGGGCGAAGAACAAAAAGCAATCGAAGTTCTAGAGGCTATAGTAGGACAGGGTGGACAGTATAGCAGGATGGCCTTGCTGAAGTTAGGAGATGTCTACAAAAAAAGCAACAGGCACGATAAAGCAATAGCAGCTTATAAAAAACTGGAGGCCAACCCTTACGATATAGTTGCTGCCGAAGCTAGTTTCAAAATAGCAGAGATTTATGAGATAGACGGTAAAACAGAAGAGTCTATTTTGCAATACCTGGTTTTATCAACGCTGTATAGCCACGAGATTTCTTTTGTAAACAAGGCCAGAATTCGTTGCGCTAGGTTGCTTGAAAAAGCAGACAGGCTGACAGAAGCCGAAAAAATATATAGAGAAGTTTCTAGTGTTTCTTCTGAAGAGGCTATTTATGCGCAGGAGAGGCTCAAACATTTAGAAGCAGAAAAAACAGGGAGGTAAAAATGTGGACAATAATACGGCAAGGCGGACCATTAATGTATTTAATACTTCTATGTTCTATCGTGTCATTTACTGTGATAATTGAGCGCGTGATTGCCCTTAGCCGCGCCAGAGTAGATATCTCTGCTTTTATGGCTAAGATAATAGACGCTGTCAGAAGAAACAGGATAATGGCGGCAATTGAAGTTTGCGATAGGACATCATCTCCGGTTGCAAGTGTTATAAAATCAGGCCTGCTTAAGCAGGCCTCAAGCCGTCAGGAGATAAAAGAAGCTATGGAAGAAGCAGCCTTGGTAGAGGTGCCAAAATTAGAGAAGAACCTCAATGTACTTGCTACCCTGGCTCACGTAACCCCTCTGATAGGGTTATTGGGTACAGTTACTGGAATGATTCAGGCTTTTCAGGTTATTCAGGAGAAGGCCGGGGCTTTAAATCCTGTCAGTCCGGCAGACTTAGCCGGAGGCATATGGGAAGCATTGACTACGACGGTAGGAGGTTTGGCCGTAGCAATTCCTACCCTTGTGGCTTATAATTTTCTTGTTACAAAAGTGGACGGTTTTGTAATAAATATGGAAAGGGCGGCAACAGAGCTTGTCCAGGTTGTAAAAGGAGAAAGATAATGATACGACAGAGCAGCTTTAAAACCGGAAGTTTCAATATTCCGCGCAAGACCCGCCTTTTAAAAGGCGATTTGGATATGACTCCCCTGATAGACTGCGTTTTTCTGCTGTTGATATTCTTTATGCTGTCATCTTCGTTTGTCAGGCCCGCCGGCATTACAGTAAATTTGCCCAAAACAGTTACTGCAGAAGTTTTGCGGGAAGAGAAATTTGTTATAGTGATAACAGATAACAATGCAATACATCTGGAAGATAAGCCGGTCTCTATAGCCGAGTTGAGCGATATATTAAAAAACAGGCAGAGCGGTATAGGATCTTTGCTTATCAAGGCTGACAAGAATGCTTATTTAGGCAAGATCATAGAGGTGTGGGATCTCTGCAGGGATCTTGGCATAGAGAAACTAAATATAGCAACCCTGCAGTCGGCGAAGCCTTGAAAAATTTAATTTTATCTTTGGTTCTATCGTTTTTATGGCATGCTGTTTTTCTGTTTTTTCTTCAGCCCGAATTCATGCAGGTCAGAATATATAAGAATAGTCCTGATGTGAGGTTTTGGGGCGATATATTCCAAAATATCCGAAGTTATTCAGATATAAGTACTATTGATGAAAACGAAGCAGCTGTTTTTATAAAAGAACTGTTCGAATTTAAAATAAATTTAACCGAAGGCAATGCTGTATTATTCGATGTTTCAGAGCCGTTTCTCAAAACTGTCGCCAAGACCCCGCACCTCAAGGCCGGATATATTGCAGAGAAATACCGTGTTCCGGAATATATTGTAATTGCACCAGCCAGAAGCAGTTTATTGCGTAATTATGCTATTAATTTGGATAAATATTCTAAGCCGGTATTGGTTGTGAGCAAAAATCTTAGCGGAGATTTTGTTCAAGATTGCGAAAACTGGATTGAGATAAAATCTTGGGCATTTTATTCCCCATCTGAGTTGAGCATTAATAATCTATGAGTATCGGTTTTAGCTGGATAATAACAATTTTTCTGGCCTTACCAATCGTGATCTTTCTGGTTCATTGGCTGATTTTTGTTCAAAAGGAAAATCGGTCTAAGTTCTGCCCCAAAACATCGGTTCTAGAATGCGAGATGTGCTATGGTGTTTACGCAATAGATTCAGGGCAAGATATAAGCAAATGTCCCTTTTGCGGCAGCTATAATAAAATTACATCTGCGCAATAGTTTTATGTGGCAATACTGTCGAGAGCCCGGTATTTTAGGGTTGATATTTTTAACTTGTGTTTTTATGGTTTTTTCGTAAAATATACTTACGAGGATACATGCTATGATTACAGAAGTCGGAATAGTGGCCGGAGATATTTGGAATTATCTGGATAAGCACGGCAAGGTTTTATTGTCAGAGATAGTTTCCAACATAGATCAACCCAGAGATATCATTTTAATGAGCTTAGGCTGGCTTGCCAGAGAAGGGCATGTTATTTTAGAAGGCCAACCCGATTATATAGTAAGTCTTCGCAAACACTAATCGCCTGCTTTGCTTTACCGTAAATCCAAGCCTATTCGAATCTCATTGTTTACTGCTGTTATTTGAGCAAATCTTAATTAATTTCTTGACAATATAGTTAAATTAAAGTAAAAATAATTTAAATAAATATGTTTTAGAACACTCAAAGTAATTATAGTTAAGAATATAAAAGTTTAGATAATTAAAGTTAATATGGGAAAATTAATGGATGTCAATGAATTGGCTGATTATTTGAAATTAGAAAAACAGACTATTTATAACTGGCTGCATAAAAAGAAAATTGCAGGAATAAAAGTCGGCAGGGTATGGAGATTCGACAAAAACAGCATCGATGAGTGGTTGCACTCCAGGGTCGTTCCGGCAAATCCTAAAGACGATAAGAACACAAAAGGCCTCTTTGACAAATTTTAGATAGACAGAAAAATAATAGGCATGTTAATCTGATTTTATGGCTAAGATAACTACAACCGTAGAAATTAAAAGGGATATTTTAAGAGTCGTTCAGCTTAAAAAAGGCATCAAAGATGTCGTGCTCCTGGGCTATTTAGAGGAGAGATTGCCTTTTATCCCTTCGCTGGAATTGGAGGAGAATGTAGAGTTAATTATTGCTAAAGTCAGGGCGCTGCTTCAAAAGCTCCCTCTTAAAGCAAAGACCCCTATTTTTGTAATACCAACATCTGAAATCATGCTTAGATTTTTCGACCTGCCGTTTTTGCCTAAAAAAGACAGAGCCGAAGCTATAAAGTATGAAGCGCAGAAGTATATTCCGTTTGCTATTGACGATATAGCTAGCGATTTTTATATTCCTTATGAAATAAAAGGAAAAGAGATGCGCGTTGTGTACATGGCCGTTAAATACAATGTTTTAAACAGGTATATTAAAATAGCTTCTGCATTGGGGATGAAAATATCCGCTATTGAGCCTTATCCATTTAGCCTGTTAAGAGCGCTGTTTACATCGGGCGATTTAAAAGCCAAAGATTTTGTTCTTGTAGTAGATTTGGATTACTCCGGTTCTACTATTTTGGTGACTCAGGGCTTAAATATCTATATAGCCAGGGATTTTATAGTTTCTCCTGTCTCAGAGATAACGTCTGCTCAAGTACTCAATAAGATAGTTTTTGAAATTAACCGTACTATTGATTACATGATCAAAGAGTTTCCCCAGCAGCAGATAAAGGAGGTTGTTTTAACGGGGGAGGTTGCAAGCGACGAGATCAGAGAGAGCCTTATGAATGCCCTTGGCTCCAATGTAAGGCTGGCTTCTCTCGAGAACAAAATAGCCTCTGACAAGCAGGGTATTGCCAAAAAACATCTGGGCATTACCGGCGCCGGCCTTAGAAGTTTGGTCAGTTACGACATAGATTTAGATTTTTTCTCTGACTATCGCGGCAAATCTTCTGAAACCCCTGCCTTAAGCATAAAAGATTTCATGCCGAAAGAATTGATACAGGATTTGATAATGCTGTTTATCAGCATAGTTATGGCCGGAGCGTATTTAAACCATCAGGTTAAATCTGTAGAAAATATGGCAGGCAATATATCGCTGCCCCAAGGGCTGTCCTCTACTAACAGCAGGGAGCTGCTTCAGGATATCAAGGGCCTCGAAAATAAAGTTAAATTTCTTAGGGATACAGTTGCTCAGAGAGAAAAGTTTGTTGAAATATTTAATTTTATCCCTGCCAACCTGACCCAAGGCATATGGTTAGACAGTTTGCAGATGGCGGTTCCGGATAAGAAGGGCGCTCAGGAGTTCTTGGTTACCGGCTATGGTTACGGCAGCGATAGCCAGGGGGTTGATTTAATATATAATCTTTTAGATGCTTTAAACCGTTCTGAAAAGGCAAAAAAATTGTTTTCGGACATTAAAATTGTAAATGTAGAAAAAAGTGTTTTAGAAGGTTTTCCGGTGATTAAATTTTCATTAAAGGCAGTTATGAAATGACAATAAAATCTTTATATCGCAAAATACATATTGTTGTTTTTCCAGCGTTGTTAATATTCGCATTTGGGTGGTTTTACAATGTTGAATTCAAGGCAAGATTAACTGCTATGGATGGTATCGTTGATACTATAGATAAAAAAAGAGAACTGATAAAACTGTATGGCCAAAAGGTAGAACTGGAAGCTGCCCTGAAAAATTTAAGTAAGTCATTTCCTGAGAGTTCTGATTTAAACTGGCTGGTAACAAACATAAATCAGATAGCCAAAAAAGAGGCTATGGATATTATTGCTATCAGGCCATTGCCTGTTGAAGAAGGAGATTTTTATACCAGAATTCAGGCAGCATTGGAATTGGAAGGCAGTTATCATCAGGCCGGAAGACTGGTGGCTGCGATAGAGAGCGCTGCTGTGTTTATGCAGATAACCGGAGTAAAGGCAACTCCTTTATATGAAAAAGGAGTAGGTTCTGCAAGCAGGGTTATAGCCAGAACTAAAAATGGCGAAACTCTTATCCAATGGCAGATGGTTATTACTACTATAGTTCCTAAAATATGAAATATAAAGCACATGCTCTGATTATTTTGTTGTTTTGTTGCGCTGTAAATTTAATTTCTTCCGAGGCTAAATATGTTGGTTCGGATTTAAGAGATCCATTCAAATCATATCTTCCTGAGGCCAAAATAGATAAGACATCCTCAGTTATCTTAAGAGAACTAAGTACGCTTAACTTAACAGGCATAATATGGGGCGAAGACCCTATGGCGATTATAAACGGCAAAGTTTATAGAGTCGGAGAATCCATATTAGGAATTAAAATTGTTGAGATAGACAAAAGAGGCGTCCTTTTAGAGCACCAGGGAGAAAGTTATATTCTAAAGCCGAAATAGGAGGACTATTATGAGAATATTTAGAAATCTATCTTTGCTGATATTAATAATTATCATATTCACTGTATGCCTAACTGCCGGCAGCAGCGATTCATTAGACGAAAAGAAAGTATCTTTTGATTTCAAAGATGCCAGCCTAAAAGATGTTCTTAAAGCATTCTCTATACAATCAGGCATGAATTTTATTGCCAGCGAAAGAATAGAAGACAGAAAAATAACTCTTTATATGGAGAATGTTCCCGTCTCATCTGCCTTAGACACTATTTTAAAGGCTAATAATTTGACCTATGATCAGCCGCCCGGCACCAATATAATCATGATAAAAGTTATGACTGTTCCGGCGGTGGAGACCGCAACTCGTATTTACCGCCTAAACTATGCCGACCCTGATACAATCAAAGCTCTTTTTGATAGCATGAGTACTGCCAAGCAGATTCAGTCCACCGCAGCTGATGGCGCTTCAACAAGTATGTCTTTTTTGCAGGGCATCCTTTCTGAATTCGGTAAAGTTGCATCCGACAAACGGACAAACAGCCTAATAGTTACCGATATTCCTTCTCAATTTCCCATGATAGAGGGGGCAATAGCGCAGCTAGATGAGCCGACTCCGCAAGTTATGATAGAGGCCGAGATTTTAGAGGTATCGACAGACTATATGGAGAAGATAGGAATATATTTTGAAGATAACGGCATGATTCAATTTACAGGCGCTAAGAAAGCCACCAGGCTGCCTTTTATTACAGATGAGCGTTTTAGCGGTTTGGCGGACTCTACTACTGGCTACGGCACTATCTCGACCAGCATGTTTCAGCCTTTGCTCAATTTGCTTAAAGAGAATAAAAAAACAAAAGTCCTTGCCAGGCCCAAGATCCTTACTCTAAGCAACCAGCAAGCTGAGATACAGATTACAGCCAATACTGCAGTTGCCACCACCACGACAGATACCGAGAGCGATAGGATATACGAGCAGCCCGAAAGAATACAGACAGGTGTCAAGCTTGTAGTGACTCCGATAGTTAACAAAGACGGTTTTGTTACGATCGATGTTGCGCCTGAGGTCACCGAGCCTAAAGATTCTCCGTTTTTCCCGGGCACCTATGTAGATCCCCATACACGTTCAGCAAAGGCTACAATACGGATTAAAGACGGCGATACTCTTGTTTTAGGCGGTTTGATAAAGCAGGATGAGGATATAAGGTCCAGGAAGGTTCCGGTATTGGGCGATCTTCCGATTATAGGAAAAATTTTTAACCACGACTATAAAATGGACCAAAGCAAAGAACTTATAATATTTATTACTCCGCACATAGTAAAAGATTATCACTATGGAGCTGCTCAGGCTCAATCCTCCCTAGAAAGAGAGCCGTCTATAGATGACAGCTTAAATAAAGAAGAGGCTATGGAAAGAAGCTTAAAGGAGCTTGATAAGTAATGGCAGTCAGAGAGAAAGTTGGCGAGATACTGATAAAAGAAGGCCTGATTGCAGAAGATGATTTTAATCAGGCCATGGAGCATCAAAAAAGAAACGGCGGCAAACTCGGCGATGTTTTAATAGCCATGGGTTTTGTTACCGAAAAAGAGATCGCTGCTGCATTAGGCAAGCAGCTTGGCATACCCTATATCAGCATAGCTAGTGGAGCCTTAAGGCCTGCCCATGATCAGGGCTTGGAAAAGCTTATTTCTGAAAATATTGCCAGAAAATATCTGGTGCTGCCTATCTCCAGGACTTTTAACTCTTTGACAGTTGCTGTTGTAGACCCGCTCGATTTTATTACTATAGATAACTTAAGAAAAATTACCAATTGCGATATAAACTCCGTTATTACTACCAAGGCGGAGATATCTCAGGCTATAGACGAATTTTACGGACCCAGAGACGTTTTTAAAGAAGCAATAGAGAAGTCCTATGACCAGGATGACAGAGTAGCAGTATCTTTAGAAGAGATCAGTGAAGATGAGGCGGCTACTAGCCTTGACCGGTTGATAGCAAAAGCAGAAGAAGCTCCGGTTGTTAAACTTGTTGATTTGATAATAAAACAGGCTATCGAAGAAGGTGCCAGCGATATTCACATAGAAACTCTTGAGAATAAGCTTAGGCTAAGGTATCGCGTAGATGGTGTTCTGCAGGAGAAGCCTCCGCCGGCACCCCATCTCAAACTTGCCCTGGTCTCTCGCATCAAAATCCTGTCCAAGCTGGATATTGCCGAAAAACGGCTTCCTCAGGACGGCAGTTTTGTGATGAAACTAGACAACCGGCTTGTCGATTTCAGAGTTTCGACAGTCCCTACTATTTACGGCGAAAAAGTAGTCATACGCATATTGGACCGTTCACAGCTTCCGCTTGATTTAACTCAGATGGGTTTTGAGCCGGATCAGCTTGAGATTTTTAGAGCCAGCATCAACAAGCCTTATGGTGCGATATTTTTAACCGGGCCTACCGGCAGCGGCAAGACAACTACTCTATATGCAGCATTAGATGAAATAAACAGCCTGGATAAGAACATAACTACTGTTGAAGATCCCGTTGAATACCGCTTAGAGGGAGTCAACCAGGTTCAGGTTAAGCCGCAGATAGGGTTGACTTTCGCCAATGCTTTAAGATCTTTCTTAAGGCAGGATCCTGATATTATTCTGGTTGGCGAGGTTAGGGATTTAGAGACTGCCGAAATTTGCGTCAGGGCTGCTTTAACAGGGCACCTGGTATTATCGACTCTCCATACTAATGATGCGGCTTCTGCCATAACCCGTCTTATGGACATAGGGGTAGAGCCTTATCTTTTAAATCCGTCTCTTCTTCTGGTTGCGGCCCAGAGGCTGGTTAGAAAGCTGTGCTCAAAATGCAAAGAGGCTTATGAGCCCACAGAAGATATATTAAAACAACTAAATGTCAAAAAAGATTTGATTTTCAAAGCCAAAGGATGCGAGCACTGCAGGTGGACCGGCTATATTGGCCGGGCCGCTATATATGAACTGATTCCGGTAAGCCCGGGCATCAGGGATTTAATCACTAAAAGAGCCGATGCTCAGCAGATAAAAAATCTGGCTAAAGAGCAAGGCTGCTCTGCTCTCTGGGATAGCGGAATTGCCAAAGTAGAAGCCGGTATAACCAGCATAGAAGAAGTTTTAAGAGTCACCCTGATCAAAGAAGATTAGTATCTATGGCTACCTATACCTATAAATGCAGAACCCCCAATGGCATCATTGAAAAAGGCAGCCTTGATGCAATCGATAAGCAGAGAGCGATTAACAGCCTGCAGGAAAAAGGTCTTATCCTTATCTCTTTAAAAGAGAGCGTGGATGTGCTCAAAGTAAAAACAAGTTTAAAAAAAAGGCATCTAAGGCTTAGAGTAAAAATAGACGATTTAGCATCTTTAGCCAGGCAGCTGGCAACTCTTTTAGATGCCGGCGTTCCGCTTCTGCGCTGTATAGAGATAGTAAGAGACCAAGTCGAAGTCAAATCTCTTTTTGCGGCTTTGGATGCAATAAAAAAAGATGTTGAATCAGGCGAAGCCCTAAGCCGTGCTCTGGCAAAACATCCCAAGATGTTTACCGAGTTCTGGGTCAATCTGATAGCAACCGGCGAGGCCAGCGGCCAGCTCCCTTTCGTTCTTATGCAGTTGGGTGCATATATGGAATCAACTGCTGCCTTGCAGCGTAAAATGATTTCTGCTCTTATATACCCTGTATTGCTTTCCATTGCGTCGGCCGGAGCGCTGGTAGTATTTCTTACAATAGTTGTACCGATGTTCTCTCAGCTTTATAGTTACTTTGGCGCAGATCTGCCTGTCTTAACCAAAATTATTATTAACGCCAGCAATCTAGCTAAGCAGTGGCTATGGCTTATCATATTGTTGGTAGCGGCATTTGGTTTTTTTGTGATCAAATTCAAATCTACCGAGCAGGGAGAGATATTTTTTGACCGCTTAAAGATCAAGATGCCTATTTTTAAAGCCCTTTTTTTTAATGTTGTTCTGCACCGTTTCAGCAGCGGCCTTGCAATGCTGCTTAAAAGCGGAGTGCCTATTTTATATTCTCTGGAAGTCGTCTCTAAAGCCGTAGCCAATAAAATCTATGAAGGCATTGTTATAGAGGCCAAAGACCGTGTCAAGGAAGGAGATTCTCTGGGTGCAACTCTTGATATGTTTTCTCATGAATTCCCTCCCTTTGTTACTAACATGATAAGGGTGGGCGAAGAGAGCGGCAATCTCTCCAGCATGCTTAGCCATTTGGCAGGCTACTATCAGGAGAAAGTGGAGACCGTAATAGAGCGCCTCCCCTATATAGTTGAGCCGACCATAATTTTAACAATAGGCGGCGTAATCGGAGTAATTGTAATAGGCATGTTTCTGCCTATATTCGGATTGGCAACAGCGGTTAATATGTGAAAGATATGAAAGGCTGGGCACTTAAAGAGACTCTACTGGTCATTATAATATTAGGCCTTATTGCCTCTGTTTTAATTCCCGGATATAATTTAGCCACCAAAAGGGCTATAGCGCAAAATGCTATCAGAACAGCTTATTTACTGAGCGATGTGGTGACAGAGCATTACATTAGAAACGGAAATTTCAGCAGGGATTTAAAGGAACTTAATTTAAACAGAATCAACGATGCTGAAAAAAATAATTTTAATTACAGAATATCTGGTTTTTCTATAGAGGAATATGAGATAATAGCCTCTGGACAGTCTGGTTCTCCGGCAGAAGGTATTATCGTCAGCTATAATCCGGCGCAGAAGCGCTATTATATAGAGTATCTAGGCAAGCTTATAGAAGGCAGAAAACACGATATAACAAAGGAGGTTTTCTAATGAAAAGAAAAGGTTTTACCATGCTTGAGATTCTTATAGTCATTATCATCATTGCTATTTTAGCTACTTTTGCCATACCCCAGTATCTTAAAGCCTCTAAGCGTGCCATTGCTTCAGAAGCTGTAACATCTATAGGGTCCTTAAGAGGCGCTATTGCGCGTTACTACCAAGAATACAACGCCTTAACATCGGTTAAAGATGACCTGGATATAGACAATCCGGATAGCGTACCCAATGCCAATTTTAATTATACAATTGATCCTGCCGGAGGTATAACAGGTTACGAAATAACAGCCAATGGAAACACAGGTAGCCGCGCAGAGGGAATAACCGTTACTTATACAGCTAGCGATAACAAGGTTGCTATAACATATCCATAGCGAGATGTTTGCTTACGGGAAAAAGGCTCTTACAGCATTAGAGATAATCATAGTTGTTGTGATATTAGGCTTGCTTTCTACAATTACGATGCCGAACTTAAGCAAGACTCTTGCCAAAAGCAGGCAAAGATTAGCCAAAACAAACCTGCAGATGATTTTAAACGCCCAGAAACTCTACCGGGCCAGTAGAGACAGTTTCTATAGGCCTGAGTCTGGCAACACAATCCATGATTTAGATGAAATAAACAGGGTACTAAA
>JAQUNS010000001.1:8075-15958 GCA_028717465.1 Candidatus Omnitrophota bacterium | reverse complement strand
TTATTCCCGCCATGCAGACAGGATATGCGGAGTAGACAACCTAATCCGTTCCAGGTTGTTTAAAAGCGAAAAAAAATCAGTCGAATACAATTGGGAGTATCTTTCTACATTCAAAAATGTTAACAGAATCTATCTTGACATAAGAGACGGCGATGCTTTAGAGGAGATATTCAAAAAAAACAGATTCGACCTTATTATTCATGCGGCGGCTCAGCCGGGTGTCGGGCTGTCTTTAGATTCTCCGGCGGATGATTTTAGCATTAATGCTGCCGGCACTTTTAATGTGCTCGATCTGGCCCGCCGGTATTCTCCCTGTGCAGTTTTTATATACTGTTCGACAAACAAGATTTACGGAGAAAATGTATCTAAATACGAACTCATTGAAGAAAAGAGCCGCTATTCTTTTAAAGATATTAAAGGGATATCCGAGGATCTCGGGGTGGATTTGACTAGGCATACTCCCTATGGAGCCAGCAAATATGTCGGCGACATGTATGTGCAGGAATACGCTGCTAGTTACGGCCTCAAAGCGGGAGTCTTTAGGATGAGTTGTGTATACGGCAGGAGACAATTCGGTTTTCAGGACCAGGGCTGGCTGGCCTGGTTTTTAATAGCTGCTTTGACCGGAAGAAGCGTCAATATATACGGCAACGGCAAGCAGGTCAGGGACGTATTGTTTATAGACGACCTTATAGAAGCTTTCGATGCTTTTTATAGGTCCGGTGAATCTGCGGCAGTTTATAATATCGGAGGAGGGCCAGATAATGTTATCTCTATTTTGGAATATTTGGATAGGCTCGTAGGTAAGCTGAGATTAAACATAGAAAGATCTTATCACGACTGGCGGTTGTCAGACCAAAAAGTTTATATATCCGATATTACTAAAATCAGCAGCGCATTAAATTGGCGCCCCCGCACGAATATCTCTAAAGGCATAGATGCTGTTATAGATTGGGCGCGCAGCAACAAGAGCCTGTTTTAAGTAATGAAGCCAATTTTTCTTGACCGTGACGGAGTGATAAACAGAGAGCCGTCTGATTTCAAAAAAAGCTATGTTACTGATATATCTTTTTTTGAAATTCTTCCCGGGGTAGAAAAAGCATTAATTAATCTTAGCGCAAAAGGTTTTGATATCTATGTGATGTCTAATCAGGCCGGAGTCAGCAAGGGCATCTACCCGGAAAATGTTTTAAAAGAAATTACCGGTTATATGAGGGAATATTTTTTAAATAAAGGCGTTAAATTCAAAGATATCCGTTACTGTATTCATCAGGAATCTGAAAATTGCCGCTGCAGAAAACCTAAAACCGGCATGTTTGACGGCATACTGGAAAATTATCCGGATATATCTAAGTTGGATATGTTTTATATCGGAGATACCGAAAGAGACGTAGAGACGGCCAGGAATTTAGGAATAAAATCTATTCTGGTATTAAGCGGTAAAACAAAGCTCCATGATTTAGACAGCCTGAAATCAAAACCTGACTACATAGCAGATGACCTATGCAGTGCGGTTGAGGAGATAATTTTAAAATGAGCGCTATTTTAACTGAGGATAAGAATTATTATTTAAGCAAGCTGTCTGCTAAAATTAAAAGATGCAAAAGGTGCCAGCTGCATTTAAGCAGGAATAATGTGGTTGTGGGAGACGGCAGCCCCTACTCCAGGATAATGTTTATCGGAGAGGCTCCCGGCGCTGATGAAGACATTCAGGGCAAGCCTTTTGTCGGAAAATCCGGTCAGCTTTTAACCAAAATAATTAATGCTATGGGCCTATCAAGAGAGGAGGTCTATATTGCCAACATACTTAAATGCCGTCCGCCTGAGAATAGAGATCCCAATCCTCACGAAATAGAGAATTGTATCCATAATCTTTTTATGCAGATTGATATAGTATCTCCGGAAATTATAGTTATTTTGGGCAGGGTAGCCGGAATGACTTTTTTTGGAAAAGATTTTTCAATAACAAGACAGCGCGGAAAATTTTTTCAGTTCCGCGGTTTCAAAGTTTTAGCCACATTTCATCCGGCCTATCTTTTAATGAATCCCAGCGCCAAAAAATTGACTTGGGATGATATGAAGAAGGTTTTAAGAGAGCTGGGCCTAGCGGTTCCGAGCAAATAATATGATCGCCAACGTTGTTTTTGGCCTGCCGGTAGATAAAGTGTTCAGTTACTCTGTTCCGGCCGGATCTCAGATTAAAATAGGCTGCCGCATAAAGGCCCCTTTCAGAAACTCTGTCAGAGTCGGATATGTAGTGGGTTTCTCAGAAAAAAACAAAGTCGATTTTGATATAAAAAGTATAACAGAGATACTGGACGGCGAGCCGTTTTTAAGCGGCGAGATTTTGGAATTAACACGCTGGATGTCTTCTTATTACTATCTCAGCTGGGGAGAGGCCATTGAGGCTGCTCTGCCCGGAGCCTTGAGAAAAGGCAGGATGACTTCTAATCCCAGGCAGGGGTATTTTTTTGAAAAAGACAAATATTTTGTCAGGCCGTCTGAGTTGACCGAGCATCAAAAAAAATCCTTGTCCCAGATTAACCAAAACAGCGGTTTTAATGTTTTCATGCTCTATGGCGTTACAGGTTCCGGTAAAACCGAGGTTTATATAAGGGCTATTGAAAGAGTCCTTGCAGGAGGGGGATCTGCAGCGATGCTGGTTCCGGAGATTGCTTTGACTCCCCAAACGGTATCCAGATTTATAAGCTGCTTGGGCGATGAAATATCAGTTTTTCACAGCCGGCTCACTGAAGCTCAAAGATTCCAGGAATGGCTGAAGTTAAAAGAAGGAATAAATAAAGTCTGCATAGGTACGCGGTCGTCTATTTTTGCTCCGTTAAAAAACCTAAAGCTTATCGTTATAGACGAAGAACACGATTCCAGTTATAAACAGCAGGATTCGCCCCGCTATCATGCCAGGGATGTTGCATTGAAAAGAGCGCAGATCTGCCGATGCCCTGTCATACTTGGCTCTGCAACGCCGTCTCTAGAATCGTTTTACAAAGCGGTGAGCAAAAAATATTATCTTTTAGAGCTGCCCGACAGGGTTGAGAAAAAAAGCATGCCCGATGTCGGGGTAGTAGATCTTACCACTGTTAAAAGAAGATCTTCAAGAAGCATGGTTTTTTCTCCTGCGTTAGAAAGCGAACTCAAGGATGTATTAGGAAGGCATATGCAGGCGATTTTATTTTTAAACAGGAGAGGTTTTTCTACTTTTGTGTACTGCTCTAAATGCGGTTATGTCTCAAAATGCCCCGGTTGTAATGTTGCCCTTACCTACCATATAAAGACAAAAACACTGCTCTGTCATTACTGCAGCCACAAGGAGCTTGTGCCCGAGGCCTGCCCTAATTGCCGCGGCGGGTATTTAAACATGCGCGGCATAGGCACGCAGAGAGTAGAGAGCGAGCTGCATAAGATATTTCCGAATTCTGTCAGGACTGCCAGATTAGATTCGGATGTTTTGAAGAAAAGAGGAGAGCTGGAACGAATAATAGAAGCCTTTAAAAATAAAGATATTGATGTGCTAATCGGCACTCAGATAGTGGCTAAAGGGCATGATTTTCCGGATGTGGAGTTAGTGGGGGTCATTTTAGCGGACCTTTCTTTGAATATCATTGATTTTAGAGCTGATGAAAATACATTTTCTATGCTCACCCAGGTTGCCGGCCGTTCAGGAAGAGGCGAGAATAGGGGCAAGGTAATAGTGCAGACTTATAACCCGGATCATTTTGCAATTCAAACCAGCCTCAATCATGATTATAAAAGTTTTTATGCCCAGGAGATAGAGAAGAGAAAACAGCTTGGCTTTCCGCCTTTTAACGATTTGATAAAAATGGAATTCAGGCATAAGGACGAAAAAAAAGTTAAACAAGCGGCTCAAAGAGTAAAGGATAAGATAGCAAGCGTGTCCAAAGGCGCATATCAGGTACTCGGGCCTGCGCCTCATCCGGTAAGAAAGAAAAATAACGTTTACCGCTGGAATATAATTATTAAGGTTAAAAACATTGAACAGGCTTCTAGAATGTTATATAACATTATTGGCTATAATAAGCGCGTAGACGGAGTAAACATAGTGGTTGATGTAAACCCCAGAGAAGATTAAAGAGATGAATGAGATTATAGTGAAATATCCTGCCCAGCCCTTGCTTAAAAAGACAACCAAGGTAAAAAACATAACGGCTGAATTAAAATCATTGGTGGATAAAATGACAGAGCAGATGTTTAAAACAGGAGGGGTTGGGTTATCCGCAAATCAGATCGGCTGTAATCTAAGGGTGTTTGTGGCATCTCCGCGCTTAGACAGAAATAATGTCCTTGTCTTTATTAACCCCAGAATTTTGAGCAAAAGAGGAGTTCAGCTTGATAAAGAAGGCTGCCTCTCTATTTCCGGCATCTCTGCGTTTGTCAGGCGCTATAATGAAGTTGAAGTAGAGGCTTTAAATATCGAGGGCAAGATGTTTAGGCTAAAAGCATCCGGATTGATGGCAAGGATAATACAGCACGAAATTGACCATCTAAACGGCAAGGTTTTTCTTAACAGGCTAAGAATGTCCGAGCGTAAAAAATATTTGAAAAGGATCAAAAACTCAAAATGAAAATAGTTTTTTTTGGTTCCGGAAATTTTGCAGTGCCTGTTTTAAAATTTCTTTTGGAGAACAATGAAGATGTTGTTGCGATAGTTACGCAGGCTGATAAAAGAGCGGGCCGGGGTCTTTCTTTGAGGCCGACTGCGGTCAAAGAATTTATGTTAAAATGCAACATCTCTATAGATCTCTATCAGCCTCTATCGGTAAAAGACCCGGATTTTATAGATTGTATAAAGAAATTGAATTCCGATATTGTTATCGTTGTTTCGTACGGAGATTTGATTAGCGAGGATCTCTTGAGCATTCCTAAAGTTATGCCTCTAAATATTCATGCCTCTCTTTTGCCTAAATACAGAGGTGCGGCTCCGATAAACTGGGCAATTATCAACGGAGAACACGAGACCGGAATAACTGTATTTAAAATGAACAGCGCATTGGATAAAGGCGATATTATTTTGCAGAAGAAATGCGCTATCGAGCATAATTTAGATTCCTGCGGTTTAGAGCAAAAATTATCAGATATTTCTATCCAGGCTGTCAAAGAGGCTCTTTTAAAGATTAAGTCCGGCGGCATAACTCTCTGCCCCCAGAGAGGGCAGAGCTCTTATGCGCCCAGGCTTAAAAAGGAAGACGGTTTTATCAATTGGGAGGGTTCTGCTTGGGATATATATAACCGGATAAGAGGGCTTAGGCCCTGGCCTTCTGCTTATACCTATCTTGATTTCAAGATATTTAAAATATTGTCTGCTGAGGTCGATGAATCTGATTACCCCGGAGTTGTTTCTTCAGGGATAATAAGGTTAGGCAAAAGCAGCCTGGCTGTTAAATGCGGCCGGCATGCCCTTAAGCTGCATAAGGTACAGCTTGAAGGCGGTAGAGCTATGAAAATAGAGGATTTTTTGCGCGGGCATAACATCAGGCCTGACTGCAAACTCGGAGCTTGAAAATAGTATTTGGCCTGAGATATAATATTTCACAATGAAAAATCTAAAATGTTCTAAAGTCATATATGGACTCATAATTTTTGCCTGTATATTTCAGGCAGCGATTTTATGTTCTGGGCAGGAGCTAATGGCTGTTAAGATAATAAACTACGATCAGTCTTATAATTTTATAGTCATAGATAAAGGTACTATTCACGGCATAGAGCCGGGCATGAAATTTACTGTTATAAAAGACGGCGTAGAGATAGGCCAGATCGAAATAGTTAAAGCCAAAGACAATGTTTCTGCCTGCGACGTTAGAGAGATGATGGTAGGGGCAAACTTGAAAAGCCAGGATATTATAACGATATATCCCTACGGGGCCACGCTGGCTCCTAAGGACAATCTTAAGATGCAGGATAGAAGAGAGACCAAAGAGGGAAGCTCCGAGCTTAAACCCAAAAAGACCCCTAGAAGCTCTCGTTTTAGCATACCGGCTGATGTTGAGGGCAGAAGTATTCAGGAGGTTATGTGGGCCAAAGACATAGATTCAGGGGCGGTATCTATTGATATTCTGGCCAATCCGGATTTTTCTTTTTATATACTAAGAGATGTTATGGAAGAGAATAAAATTATTATAACTAATTCCAACAGGCTGAAAGGGACTATGACCGGATTCAAAAATGTACCGTTAAATTTTTTTCAGGGTATCTTTGCAGATTTTACGGCTTCAAAGGAAAGAAAGGTTGTCTATGATGTTCTGGTTGAGAATACCGGCCCGAATACCTGCAGAATCAATATTGGAATCAGATTCATTGCTTACACTAAAAATGATGCTGCCAGCGTTAAATCTGTCAGCGGCGGAAGATAACTAGGTGAGGCTAAAAAAATTCTTTACGAGGTAAAGAAAAGATCAGAAAAAAAGCAAACAGAATGGGGAGATTAAAATGGCAAGAGTGAAAGAAGGTAAAGGCAGGCCTACTAATTGCAAAGGTTGCAATAAAAGAATGAGTTTAAAAAAGTGGTACTATAGGGACAATTTCTATTTTTGCTCTAAAAGATGCTGGGAGAAAGCTAAGGACAAGATAAAAGAAGAGATACAGAAACTCAGAGAAGAAAAAAACAAGGCTAAAAAAGAGCAAGCAGAAAAAGAAGCCCAGCTTAAGGCTAAAACAGAGAATACCGAACAAGCTAACGTTGAGGAGAAGAAACAGGAATGACGGAAGTCTTGGATTCTATCCAATGGCTTTCTCATGCCAGTTTCAGAATAAATTATAAGGGCTTGATAATATATATAGATCCATGGCAGGTCAAAGGCCTTTTGCCTGCAGATATCATATTTGTAACCCACGGCCATTTCGACCATTTTTCTAAAGAGGACATCTTTAGGCTCTTAAAAGACGGGACTTCACTGATATTGCCCAAAGGTTGTGAATTATCGGATTGTAAAAATTGCAAGATAACCATTGTCGCTGCCGGAGACGAAAAAGAGGTTAAAGGCATAAGATTCAAAGTTGTCCCTGCCTACAATAAAGACAAAAGTTTCCACCCTAAATCAAGCTCCTGCTTAGGCTATATTATTAGATTAGGAGATGTCTATTTATACCATGCCGGCGATACCGATTTGATAGATGAGATGGACGGATTAAATGTGGATATCGCGCTTCTTCCTGTGGGAGGCACATATACTATGGACGCTAAAGAGGCGGCACTTGCTGCGCAGATATTAAAAGCCAAGGTTGTTATTCCTATGCATTTTGGTTCCGGAAGAGACAAAGATATAATGGATTTAAAAAGTAATTTAGCCAAAGGCATAGATTTAAAAGTCCTTCCGCTTAGCGGATGAAACGTTTTAACGTGTCAACGTATCACGTTGAATATTTTTTATTTTGTATTGTTTTTTGCAGTATTATTTTTAATATTTAATATTTGATATTTAATATTTGATATTTAATATTTATTTATCGCCCCCTTAGCTTAAAAGGATAAAGCACAGGCCTCCGGAGCCTGGCATGGGAGTTCAATTCTTCCAGGGGGCATAGTAATAAAAATCACCCCGAGAAATTCGTAGAATTTCCGGCCCCGTGTAATTTCTCAAAGAGAAACTGCCGGGATTTAGTCTCTGGAATTGATTTGCAATTCCTAGAGAGACTCAGCCCTTGGAATTTTTAAAAAATTCCAAAGGGAAAATTAAATATATTGAACGTTTGAACGTTAACACGTGTAAACGTTTGACTTATCTTTATACAATTGTCTTTCGATAAATAATTTGCTATTATATTAGAATGCAAGATAGACGTAGGTATCCACGTTTGGACGCTTCGCTTCCGTTGAAGCTATTCCATACCGATGCTGATTTTATTACAGA
>JAQUNS010000001.1:0-7975 GCA_028717465.1 Candidatus Omnitrophota bacterium | reverse complement strand
TTTATACAATTGTCTTTCGATAAATAATTTGCTATTATATTAGAATGCAAGATAGACGTAGGTATCCACGTTTGGACGCTTCGCTTCCGTTGAAGCTATTCCATACCGATGCTGATTTTATTACAGAGACTATTAATATAAGCTCCGGAGGAGCCTATTGCCAGATAGACAGATTTATTCCTGTTATGACAAAGCTGAAAATACTTATGTTTCTGCCGATTATCGGCAGAAATAGAAGCCATAAAATAGAATGTGAAGGTATAATAGTAAGAACCGAACCGGAATACCCGGCTGATGACATCGATAAATACAATATAGCTATATTTTTTAGCAATATAGCCAAAAAAGACTGTGCCAAGATCACAAGCTATGTCAAAAAGAAGATGTCTTCTCCTTCCTGCAATTGACAATCTTTTAGTAAGTTCATGCCTGATAGGAAAAAAATGCTGTTATGACGGTGAAAGCAGGAAGAATTATTCTGTCATAGCGTTTCTGAAAGATAAAATCTTTTTTGATGTATGCCCTGAGATTGCTCTTGGTGTGCCCAGAGCCTGCATAGAGATAAGGAACTCCTGCGGAGAAGAAGTTTTAAACGGCGCAGGCTTTGTTGTTAACGAAAAGGCAGAGGATCTGACAGGATTTTTTATCGATTCTGCTTACAAGATATTACGTTTGGTGAAAGATAAAAATATAAAATATGCCATAATGAAATCAAATAGCCCTTCCTGCGCAGTAGGCAGGATATATGACGGCACGTTTTCAGGCACGCTTAAATCCGGAGACGGTGTTACTGCGGCGCTTTTAAGAAGAGAAGGTCTGAGGTTGTTTACGGAGAAGGACTTTGAATAATGCGGGATTTTTAATCTGTGCACCGGTCCCCCGCAGGTTTCTGGCGAAACCCTGCGAAAAAGACAGGGCTAAGTACCGACTATGTACGGTGCCTAAACGCTGGGGATAATTCCCGCCAAACTACTTGGCGGACAGGCGCCCCAGCGATATGTCGGGTCATATGATAGCAAATAACTATTACCGCTTCGAAAGATATGCTAAAATTCTTAAAATAATTTTAGCATTCTCAGCGGTATAATTCGCACGAATGACTTATGTTACTGTGTGCCATAAGTCATGTGCTCATTAGGAGGTAATATGATAAGTTTTGAGGATTTTAAGAAGATGGACTTAAGAATTGCCACGATTAAAGAGGCAGAAGATCACCCCAACGCCGACAAGCTCTATCTGCTCAAGGTTTCAGCAGGGGAAGAAGAGAGGCAAATTGTTGCAGGCATCAAGCCTTATTATGCCAAAGAAGATTTGATAGGCAGGCAGGTTACCGTGATTTTCAATTTAGAGCCGGCCTTGATAAGAGGCGTCGAATCTTGCGGCATGGTGCTTGCCGCCAAAGATCAAAGCGGCATTACTTTGCTTATGCCTCAGAGGCAAATAGAAGATGGTTCAAAAGTCAGCTAAGAAAAGATCCGGGTTCGTTGCCGTTGTAGGAAAACCCAATGTAGGTAAGTCTACGCTTATTAACAAGTTGATAGGCGAGAAAATCTCCATCGTCTCTTCAACCCCGAAGACAACCAGAGACAGGATATCTGCTATTTTGACAAAAGGCAGCAATCAGGTAATATTTATAGATACACCCGGTATCCATCAGTCTAAATACCTTCTGGACAAATATATGTTAAAATCTGCGCAAGCATCTTTTGACGGCGCCGATATCATAATTGTTATGATAGATGCATCATCCGGAATAGAAAATGAAGATGAAAGAGTGATAGATCTTGCCGAAAAATTCGATTCCTATAAGATACTGGCTTTAAACAAAGTTGACCGCGTTGTAAAGCAAAACCTTCTGCCTTTACTGGATCAAATATCCAAGCGCTATAAGTTTGAGGAATATATTCCAATAAGCGCTACAAAAGGCACTAACACCGACAGGCTTTTAGATATTATTATGCAAAATATCCCGGAATCAGAGTTTTATTATCCCGAGGATCAATTAAGCGACAAGCCGATGAGATTCCATGTTGCTGAGATTATCAGGGAGAAGATCTTAGCCAGCACTTACCAGGAGCTTCCTTTTTCGGTTGCCGTGCTCGTAGAAGAGTTCAGGGAATCCAGTCCCAATAAAATATGCTTGATAAAAGCGTCTATATACGTGGAGAGAGACGGCCAGAAGGCAATAGTTATAGGCAAAGGCGCCGGTATGCTCAAGAAGATCGGTACCGAAGCCCGTATCGAAATAGAAGATTTTCTGGATAAAAAAGTATTTCTGGACTTAAAAGTCAGGGTTTCTGAGAAATGGAGAAAAGACAGCTTATTCTTAAGGAGATTGGGTTATGACAATTGAGAATTTAAAATATGTTTTAAGGATAGCTGTTATAGGCGGTTCAAATCCAAAAAATGATATTTTAACTCTTGCTGAAGAGGCAGGCAGGCTGATAGCTAAAAACAGATGCCTTCTTGTTACCGGCGGTTTAGGCGGAGTTATGGAGGCTGCATCCAAGGGAGCAAAAAAAGAAGGCGGTATTACTTTAGGCATACTTCCCCAGAACAATACAGATTCAGCTAATGAATATGTGGATTTTCCGGTTGCTACAGGCCTGGGCTGGATACGGAATGCTTTAGTAGTCATGAATTCAGATGCCGTAGTAGCGATAGACGGTGAATACGGCACTTTAACTGAGATATCCAATGCGCTTTTATACAATAAGCCCGTATTCGGGGTTAAAACATGGGGAGTATCTAAAGGAAATGATTCTCCGCAAGGTTTAACCGTTTGCTTGAGCGTAGAGGAGGCTGTTCAATCAGCTATCAAAGCAGCTAAAAATGGATGAGGAATATTTTGATTTTAAGGAGTTTGAGGAATCAGAAGAATGCCTCGATTTTGAAAATACAAAAAATTGTCCGCATTGCGGCAGCCGGATACCTGAAAATTCCCTGCTCTGCCTGTATTGCGGGCAAGGCGCCAAAAAAGGATCCAGCCCGGCCTGGATAAAAATTACCGCTGTAGTCCTGATATTTATTTTTGTTTTATTTGCATTTTACTTATTAATCGGATATATTTAAATAAATGCTTTAGAGGTGTGTTTATGAGAGACGAGCTGAAAAGATACAGGATTGCGATAGAATGCCACTGCGGGGCCAAGATTATCGTTGAAGCCGATGATCTAATAGATTTATTAAGCAACATCCAGAATAACATTCTTGGGCATATCCAGTCTAATCATCCCCAGGAGATGGTCGGCTTTAGAAGAAAGATGAGGCGGAATATGCTGGATATGCTTAACAGGCTTTTCGATCAAAATGACGATTTCATGAAAGGCGAGGAGTGGAAGTTCTAAAAGACAGGGTTGAGCGTGTAGGGTGTAGGATTACGTAACATTAAATATCAAAGATAAAAAATTAAAAATATTAATCATTGATTTAGATGGATTATCTGAGCCCTTGCCCCTGGACCCTAATCCCTACAGTCTTTGCTCTCCTGCCAGAGTCTTTCCATTTCATCCAGCGGCGTATCATAGATAGACTTATTGGCGGCTCTTAAAGAGCGCTCGATATATTTAAATCTCTCCGTAAACTTGTCGATTGTGTTGCGCAGGGATATTTCAGGGTCTATCTGCAGCAGGCGTGATACATTGACAACAGCAAAGATCAAGTCGCCTAATTCATCTGTAAGTTTTTTGACGTCAGGCTTATCAGTGAGCTGCTCTTCTATCTCTTGGATTTCTTCTTTTACTTTATGAAAAGCTTCTTTGGGTTTTTGCCAGTCAAAGCCTACTCTAGATGCCCGCTCCTGAATAAGTTTGGCTCTTACAAGAGATGATATGTTTTTGGGGATATTATCCAGAATAGATTTATTTTTTTCTTTGTTCTCTTTGTTTTTGACGTTGTACCAGTGCGTTAATACTTCGTCCGGAGTCTTAAAATCTTTGTCTGCAAATACATGAGGATGGCGCTCTATCATTTTTTTGGCTATTGTCTCTATTACATCCTGGGGCAGAAATATGCCGTCTTTCTCTGCTATGTCCATATAAAAAAGAATGATAAAAAGCAGGTCTCCTAACTCTTCTTTTAAGGATTGGTTGTCGTTCTCTTCTATGGCTTGGGCTACTTCATAAACCTCTTCAACCAGGTAGGGCAGAAGGGTCTTGTGGCTCTGCTCTTTATCCCAGGGACAGCCTTTTTCACCGCGCAGTTTTTTAACGATACTCCAGAGCTCGCTTATTTTATCCATTGTTTTAAAATATTAACACAGATGGGCGCAGATTTGTATAGGATAGTCACAGATAGCAAATTTCATCTGTGGTAATCTTGCGATATTTTATCTGTGCAATCTGCGTATTTTGAGTTAAAATTAAAACTATGAGGATAGGCATAATTTCAGATACGCACGACAATCTAGATAAGATAGAAGCTGCGGTTGAGCTGTTTAATAAAGAAAAAACGGATCTTGTTATTCATTGCGGCGATTATATTGCGCCTTTTAGCCTGAAGCCTTTATTTGGATTAAACTGTGATTGGACCGGCGTATTGGGCAATTGCGACGGGGAAAAAGACGGGCTTAGAAAAAAATCGGACGGCAAGATTAAAGACGCTCCTTTAACCCTCAAATTTGACAATAAAAAGATAATAGTGGTTCACAACATCCAGGATTATAACCGCCAGAATTCAGATATAGTTTTGTTTGGGCACACTCACAATCCTGAGATCATAAGAGGAGAGCACGCTCTTTTTATCAATCCCGGCGAAGCATCGGGCTGGATTACAGGAGATTCTACTGTTGCAATATTGGACACTATCTCTTTAAAAGTAGAAATAAAGGATATACAATGATAGTTTTGCTTGAATCTACTATAATCTGTGCGGTCTTTAGCCATGGAGTGCATATTCTGTAAAATCATAACAGGCGAGATCCCCGCTAAATTAATCTACCAGGACGATGATATTGTGGCATTCCGCGATATCAGCCCTCAGGCACCTATCCATATTCTGATAATTCCCAGAAAACATATAGAGAGAATATCGGATATGAAAGATGAGGACGCAGGATTGATCGGCAATTTGGTTCTAGTAGGCAAAAAGATTGCCCAGGATGAGGGTATAACCGAATCCGGTTTCAGGCTTGTTTTTAATAATAATAAAGACGCCGGCCAGGCAGTATTTCATATCCACTTGCATCTTTTGGGCGGTAGGAAGTTTTCCTGGCCTCCGGGATGAGAACTTCAGGGTATAGTTATCAGGGTACAGGGTGCAGGGGAAAGACAAAAGATAAAATATGAGAAATATGGGTAATAGGCAGAGCAAAACAGCAGTATTAAAACTGCAGGGGCAAGGATATAGAAATCAGGGTACAGGATGCAGGGTAGAGGGTGCAGGGATAAAAAACAGAAAATACAAATCGGATAATAAACATGGCGGAAAATAACTTAAAAATAGAAGGGCATATTTTAAATCTATCTACTACCGGCGAGGGCGATATTATCGATATAACTTCAGATGTCCAGTCAGCTTTAGTAAAATTTAAGATGAAAACCGGTGTCGTAACCTGCTTTATACCCGGTTCTACGGCATTTTTGACCACCATAGAGTATGAATCCGGCCTTATCCATGATCTGCCCCAGCTGCTTGAAAAACTCATCCCAAAAGCCTCAAATTACGCCCATAATGCCGCCTGGGGCGACGGAAACGGCTTTTCCCACCTCAGGGCCTCACTAATCGGCCCATCGCTCTCTGTGCCGTTTAAAGCGGGGAAACTGTGCCTGGGAACCTGGCAGCAGATTGTCTTTGTGGAGTGTGATAATAGAGCTCGAAATAGGTCTGTAGAGCTGCAGTTTATCGGGTATTAATATCATTTCCAACTGATAATTCCAAGACAACATCCTTAAGTCGCAAGTCGTTGACTCTCAATCATATCTCTCATAGCCAAAGTTAACATAAGGCACATTCTGTAACGCTCCCGATTTCCGCAAATTCGTGTTTAATTTCGGAAGGTTTTAGGCGGGACACATTCCGGACACATTTTAGCAACATAGTTGAGCCATGTTTTGTTCTTTCGTTTCTCATGATCAAGCTTCCCTCTGCCGTATTTGTACCACGCATATCAATTAACGTCAAGTATTTTTGGAGTTACCTCGTTCGATTTATTTCGGACGGGGTTTTATTTTTTCAGAGAGGAGGAGCGGATGAAGCCTAAACCGAATTATAAACTCAAAGCCGAAATTACCCGCCGGGGATACTGGCTGAAAGATTTTGCTGTTAAAGCCGGAGTCCATCCCAAGACGCTGTCGCTTGTGATCACCGGAAGATATCTGCCGACTGATGCTATCGAGAAGAAAATAGCAAAGGCTTTGAGAATGTCGAGGAAGAAACTTTTTCAATAAGGAGGAGAGATGAAGATAAACAGCGAACTTATGGTGTTGAGAAGAAAGCTGGGGTGTTATTACTGGCGGAGATTCAAAGAGATTAATTTTATGGATCTAAGAAAAAGGGGTGTTGCGCGTGTCCGGTAAATCGACAAAGAATTTTCGGAGGATATTCCGGAAGAACGCAAAGATGATAGCCGGAGATTTTAAAGCGGTCATCAACAAGAGCCCGCTACGGGTCCGGCTGAAAACAGCCTGGATGATAGTCCGGGGAGTGTGGAGATAACACATGCTTTTAAACAAGAAAGCGGTGAAAAAGTTTTACCATGAGCAGGGCAAGAGGGTAAGCGAGGAAGCGATGGAAGTTATCAACAGGAAGCTGCAGGTGTTTTTGTCCAGGTCTATCCAGGCATCAAAGCATTTCAAAACTATCAAAGCGCAGGACGTGTGTTTATTCCAGATAAGGATCGGTGATTAATGGTTTTAATGGAGGTACGCAACAGCAGCGGTCTGGTTGGCAGGTGCGATGCCAAGTGTTATGACGCCAAATGCCCGGAGTGCAACTGTATATGCGGAGGAGTTAATCACGGCAGAGGAAAGCAGGAGGCGGCTGATAATACCAGGGAGTTTGTCGCGGATCAGGTTAAAAAATTATATTCCAGGAAGGACGGCAGGGTCAGGGTATTTGAAAACATATTACAGAAGGAGCTGTTTTTATGAAAATTCAAAAGTCGGTCAGGGAGCAGGGTTTTTATTATATTATACCGGCGGTGCTGGCAGAGCAGAACAGCCCCCGGAAGGCTCTTTTGTACGGGCTGATATCGAGCCTGGTGAACGAGAAGGGGTATTGCTGGGCTACGAATGAGTTCTTAACCAAAAAGCTGGGCATGAAGTCCAGAGCCCAGATAAGCGGATACTTGAACAGCTTAGAGAAAGAGGGCTGGATAAGGATGGACATAGAGAAGGAATCAGGCAACGCCAGGAAGATATTTTTGGTTACCCCTATTATGGAAAATCATAATACCCCTATTATGGAAAACCATACGAGGTCTTATGGAAAACCAGGCGAGGGGTCTTATGGAAAACCAGAAGAAAGTATTATAAGTATTAGTAATATAAATGAGTATATAAGAGATGTTTTCGATGTTTGGAACCAAAAAGGAGGGATTAAACACAGGAATATAGGCAGGTTTAAAGGGGTAATAATTGCGGCCTTAAAGACCTATTCCTGTACGGAGATAAAGCAGGCGATAGATAACTACGGCCGTATCTTAAGGGATCCGGATTACTGGTGGTCTTATAAGTGGACGCTGGACCAGTTTTTAACCAGAAAGAGCGGAGTCGACCGGTTCCTGCCTGAGAATTTCAGGAGCGGAGATTATCTTAAAAATCCGCCGGTAGACGGCAAAGCGGAGCTTAATGGGACAAAGAAAGTCGATGAGCTGATAGAGAAGAAGCTGGGGGTTATGGCCGGAGAGGACAGGATTGCTGATGTCCTTGAGACTATAGACGAGAAGCACTGGCATAGAGTCAGAAGGTTTCTGGATACCAGGTATAAGCGAGATATAAACGGCCCGGCTATCTTTGCGGCTGCCGAGCGCAGGGTA